>JBILLP010000089.1:0-9118 GCA_044376025.1 Bradymonadia bacterium | reverse complement strand
CACAGCACCGAAGCTCGCACCCATCAGGCAGCGCCCCTGCGGATTGCCCAGCAGCGGAAAGCGCGCCTCGAGGGTCGGCACGAGCTCCTCGGTCAGGAACCGGGCGTGACGCTCGTCGTTCGCATACTCGACCAGGCGGTGCCCCGACGTCGTGAACGCGACAACCATGTCTGGAATCTCGCGCCGTGCCATCAGGTTGTCGAGCACGGTGCCAAGCGCGGCATAGCGAAGGTAGTCGTGGCCATCGTGCACGACGAGCAGCGGGTAGCGTCGCGTCTCCCTGAAGCGCGCCGGCAGGTAGACCGTCGTGCCGCGGTTTCCGAAGACCGCGCTCTCGAACGCGACCTCGCGATAGCTCCCCGCCAGCACCGTCGGGTCAGGCCGGATCCACTCGGGCACCCGGTACCCCTCTCCATGCGCGACGGAATTCGCGCCAAAGGGATCCCGTGCGAGGTTCGGGTTCAGGGGATCCTGGATCCACTCCCCGTGCCCGTCGCGGATCACCTCGAACTTGTACTCGACACGCGACGCCGGCGGGAGCGCGAAGGTCAGGTACCAGACCTGCGTGCCCTGCACGCGCTGGAGGTTCTGCGACGACGCAAGCCCGTACACCCAGTGGCGCAGCCGCACCTCCTGGGCCTCGCCGCGCCAGACGAAGGTGATGTTCGGCCCCTCGACGATGGGGAAGCGGTGCGCGGCGAAAAAATGCGCCACGGCCTCGCGTGTGCGCGGCCCGGCCGCGAGCTGCTCGACGGCACGGCTCATCGCAGCCACCCCCGCTCCAGGCGCCCGTCCGGGCCAAACCGCTCCGCTTGAGCGCGCACAAGCCGGCCCGACGAGAAGACGAGGCTCGAGCCCGGGTCGAGCGCGACGCAGGTCGACGGCGACATCCGGCTCGCAAAGCGCGCGATCGCCGTCCGGTCATCAAGCCGGATCCGGCGCGAGGCGTCAGGGAGCACGACGACATCGTGGCACGCGCCGAGCCCGGTCTCGAGCACCTGGGCGATATCCTTGCCGTAGGGCGGAAAATCGTGAAACACCACGACCCGGTCGGTCATCACCATCGCGCCTGCCGACCAGGCCACGATCGGGAGCTGCCCCACGGCCCTGCCGAGGTCAAAGAGCCGGAGCCGGGTGAGCAGCGAGGCGACGTGGCCCCCCGCGATGACGAGCGCGCCGCAACCCCGGACCAGCGTCGCGACCTCGTCCCGGTGCCGAGCGATCGCGTCGCGCTCCCCGGGCCGCCACCGCGCCTCAAACTCCTCCTGGACCTCGCGGACCCGCGCGAGGTGATCCTCATCGAGGTGCCGCAGCTCCCCGATGGAGATGCGGCGCTGCTCGTCGAGCAGCGCACGGTCGACATGCCTGACGTCGATGGAGCGGGCCGCGTCGTCGGCGTAATCGAGCCGGACGCGGTAGAATTCCTGCATGAGTTGCAGCCGCTTCTGGCGCGCCTTGGCGGCGTCTGAGAATTCGGGGTCCACGGCATAGACCTCCTCTGACCTCGCATGCAGCCGGAGGTTGATCGCACGCACGCCGAGCCGGTCGATGAGGTCGTGGTCCTCGGACTCGTTCTCCTGCCAGCCGGCCGTCACGAGCGCGACCGGACCGCGGGGCTCGAGCTCCGCGACGATCTGCCCAATCTCGGAGGGCTGGACCTGCGGCCCGAGCAGGACCACAGGGGCGAGGGCATGGAGCGCGTCCGAGTGCATCAGCGGGCCCGGACCTTCACCGTCTGGCCGACCATCTCGAGCATCCTCCGGAGCTCGTCGTAGTTTTCGTGCTTCATGCGGATCCAGGCATTCGCCATGTATCCTGCCTCGACCCCCTGTGTCGGCGTGCCGGGCGCCGGCAGGTGGTAGTCGATGATGTGGGCACCGTACTGGTGCTCGACGACATTCCAGCCCTCATAGCCGGCGATGCGCCCGTCACGGTCGGGGCGCAGCGCGAGGATTCCGGCCGCAAGGCGCCGCGAAGGGCGCTGGCTCGGGCGACCGTGGCACAGCAGCATGGCCCACTCGCGGTAGAGGTCCATGTCATTGCCAACGTTGTAGAGGTCCCAGGTCCTGACGCCCGGGGGCCGGCACCCAATCTCCGAGAACCGGAGCCCGCGCGGTCCGACGAACCACTCCATGTGCGTGGCAGAGGTCTCGATGCCGAGCAGCTCGATGACCTTGCGCCCCATCTCCTTGAGGTCGTGGTAGCCCGGGGCCGAATCGAGCCGGTTCGTGCTCACGAAACAGGGAGAAATCCACCGTGCCCGCATCGCCTCGAGCACATTGGGATAGTAGTGGCAGACGAATTCGTGGACGACCTCTCCGCGGAGCGTCAGGCTGTCGAAAAACCCCTCGTGCCCCTCGATGAATTCCTCGACGGCGATCGACCTCCCCGGCTCGTCGATGCCGAGCGCCTCGATTGCCGCGTCGAGCTCGCGGTCGGTATCGACCCTCGTCGCACCCGATGCGCCGGCTCCGTCACGCGGCTTGACGATCAGCGGGTAGCCGACCCGCTCGGCGAACTCGCGGACCTCCCTGCCCGAGCCGGCGGCCGTCGACTGGGCGCACGGCACGCCCCCCTCGCGGAGCACCTGCTTCATCGCGGGCTTGTCGCGGCAGAGGTAGGCCGTGCGGTAACTCGTGCCCGGGATGCCCGCCTGCTCGCGGACCCGCGCGATCGGCAGGATATGGGCCTCGACCGTCGCCTCGAGCCGGTCGATCGCCTTGAACTGGCCGATGAACCGCACCGCCCGCGACACCGCCTGCTCGTCACAGACGCTGCCAACCTGTTCGTAGTGCGTGAGCCAGCGCCTGAGGTCGCCATCGAGCGACTCCTTGGAGCCCTCCCCGATCGCGGTCACGGTCGCTCCGACCTCCGCGAGTGCCTTGACAAAGAGCCGCTGGTTGGCCGGAAAGCGCGGTTCGACGAGCACGACGTGCATGGATTCAGGCTCCGAGGCGGGTGTAGAGAAGCTCGTACAGGCGTGACTGCGCGGTCCAGGAGAAATCCTGCTCCATGCCGTTCAGCATGAGCCGTGACCACTGCGATGCATCCCGGTAGATGCGCATCGCCGTCTCGACGCCCCACCTGAGCCCGCCTGCGTCGTGGTGCTCGAACGGAAAGCCCGTTCCCACACCCGTGCGCGGGTTCCACAGGTGGACCGTGTCGGCGAGTCCTCCGGTCCGGTGCACGATCGGCACCGTGCCATACCGGAGGCTGTACATCTGGTTGAGGCCGCAGGGCTCGTACCGCGACGGCATCAGGAACATGTCTGACCCGGCCTCGATCAGGTGGGCAAGCGGATTCGAGAATCCCCGGTGGAACGCCACCTGCCTGGGGTAGGCTCCGCGTAACCGCATGAACATCTCCTCGAGCCGCGCCTCGCCGCTGCCGAGCACCACGAGCTGCAGGTCCCGACGCTCAAGCAGCGCGGGGAGCACCTCGGGGATCAGGTCGAAACCCTTCTGGCCCACGAGCCGCGAGACAATCCCGATCACCGGGACTCCCTGCACGTGCGGCAGCCCGAACTGCCCGAGCATCGCCTCCTTGTTCTGCGCCTTGCCCGAGAGGTCGTCGCGGCTGTACCGCGACGGGATGTACCGGTCTGTCTCGGGCGACCACTCGTCGTAGTCGACGCCGTTGAGGATGCCGACCACCGAGCTGCGGCGCGCCCGGAGGAACCCATCGAGCCCGGCCCCGTGCTCCTCGGTCTGGATTTCTCGCGCATAGGTCGGGCTGACGGTGCTGATCCCGTCTGCGTAGAGGATTCCCTGCAGCAGGAAATTGATCCGACCCTGCCGGAGCAGGTCCTGGTGCAGCAGGTGTTCTGAACCGTTGAGGTTCAGGTCGGGCAGGATCGACGACGAAAACCCGCCCTGGTAGTTCAGGTTGTGGATCGTCAGCAGCGTCCGCGTCCGCGCGAACAGCGCGTCCCAGCCAAAGTGCACCTTGAGGATCAGCGGCAGCATGCCGGTCTGCCAGTCGTTGCAATGCACCACGTCGGGCGCGAACCCAAGCCGCTGGCAGGCCATCAGCGCCGCCCAGTTCAGCGCCACGAAGCGCCGGTGCTCGTCGGCCTCGTGCGTGTAGATCGCCCCCCGGTGGTAGAGCTCCGGGCAGTCCACGAACCAGGCCGACGGGTTGGCGGAGTCCTGCAGGATCCGGCAGCGGTACCGGTGCACCCCAAGCCGCACGTCAAGGTCTGCTATGGCCGGCTCAAGCTTCAATGACCGGGTGTCTATCCGGTCATAGAGCGGCACAAAGACCCTGACATCATGCCCCGAGCGGCGGAGGTAGCGCGGCAGCGCCCCGAGCACATCCGCAAGCCCCCCCGTCTTGGCGTAGGGCGCCATCTCCGAGCTGACACCGAGGATGTTCACGCGCACCTTCTGGTCACAGGTCTGTCCGGGCACACCGGCCCACTCGGGCGGATCATGCCGGCTCCCGCGTGGGCCCGGCCGTCCACCAGTGCCGTAGCGCGGTGGCGATCGGGCCGGCAAGGCGTTCCACACACCGCTGCGCGATGTTCATCTGCGCGAAGGGCTCAAATGGGTCGGCCAGCAGGTCACGCCTCACTTCGAGGCAGAGCACACGACCCGGCCGGGCCTCGACATGGTCCCAGGCCAGGGTGCTCGGGTGCAGCGGGTAGGTGGCCCCGGCACCGACCTCGACACCCACCCCCGCCAGCTGCCGCCTCAGCTCGTCGACGACCCCCTGTGGCAGGTGGTCGGTGCCGTCGACACCCCGTCCGATGACGTCGACCTCGGGACGAAGCGGCCAGGTCGGCTCGACCTCGGGCGCGTAGGCACGCCGCAGGTTCGCGACGATGTGGGCATCGACCTGCACGTCGACCTCTCGCGGCGCGTACGTGTGCAGCAGCAGCACCGCTCCGTCGCGCCTGAGCCGCGCCGACGCCCCGCCAACGACCCTGAGGTAGTGTGCGTGCAGCTCGCGCAGCAGCGCGTTGTCAGACGGCGCGGTGATCCAGGGCATCAGCCCCGGCGTCACGCGCCCCTCGCGAAAGGCCTCCGGCGCAGCGTCGATGCGGCGGTTGCAGTCGATGAAGGTCCGCGGGATCAGGCTACGAACCACCACGACACCCCGCGTCGGCTCGCGCTCGACAAAGGCCCGCGCGACCGCGGTGGCGAGCTCAGGCGCGCCCACGTCGGTGTTGACACAGAAGAAGTCGACCAGTCCGTCAGGAAGCTCCGACTGCAGCTGCACCCGGAGCGCCTCGTAGTCCGCAGTACGGGTCGCCCCGTGGGGCACCTCGATCAGCAGGTCCACCGTGTCGGGCCCTGCGTCGCGCCCGCGATGGTGCTCCACCTGTGCGACGCCTTCGACCATCGATGCCAGCATGAACCTCTCGTTGCCGCGCCGCTGACGCTCCTCCCCGGGCACACTACCCTGCACCGCGCGGGCCGCCAAGTCTGCCGCAGGGCGCCGCCTCAGGCCCTCAGCACCTCTGCGGCGATCAACAGGGTCCCGGCAACACCGACGCCCCACACGGCTGTCCGCAGCCCCACGATGCCGGCCACCAGCACCGGCCAGTAGACCACACGCGCCCCAAAGAAGAGCATCGCCCCGAGGTCGACCCGCTCGTTGTGCACGCCGCCCGCGTGTGCCGCGAGCACGACCGCCGTGAACATCACCATCGCCTCGAGCATGTTGCGGGCGGCCCGCTCTGCCCTCGCGGCGACCGGCGAAGGCTCCGGCAGGTTTTCGCGGTTGCCGAGCGCGAGCTTCATGCCCTCGGGCGTCCAGCCACGGACCCTCAGGTTCGAGGCGAAGAGCAGCATGGCAAGCGTCAGCACCGACGAGGCGGCAAGCAGCTTGAGGTCGAGCGTCACGGCGACTCCTGGGCCTGGGAACCGGCGCATGCTGCGCCAACGGGGTCCCGCGCGTCAACCGCAACCCGCCCGGGGACGGCGACGCCCCCAGGCCGGCTCAGCCGACCGCGGCGAAGGTCTCCCCGTCGCTGCCGACAGGCCTCGCGAGCCCGCGCTCGACCGCCCACAGCAGGTGCGCGAGCGCGCTGCGCGATGCTACCGGCAGCGCTGCCGCCGGTACGTCGCCATAGGCGTGGGCCGTGATCGCCTCGAGGCCCGCCTCGCCAAGCTCGCCGAGCGAGGCCAGGATCTTCGCATCACGGGCCATGCGGTGGTTGCGGTACGAGAGCAGCCTGCGCGAGAGGCCCGGGCTCGCGGGACCATGCGCCGGGAAGCCGGTCTCGAACCCGCGCGCCATGATGCGGTCGATCGAGGCGATGTAGGCGCCCATCGAGCCATCGGGCGGGTCGATGACGATGGTACCGATGCCGGCGATCAGGTCGCCGCAGACGAGGTCGCCTGTCCCGGTCGCGAGGCAGAGGTGGCCCGAGGCGTGCCCGGGCGTGTGCAGGATCTCGAGGTCGCCGAGCCGGTCTCCCTCGCCGATCTCCATGGCGCGCGACCGGGGCACGGCCTTGCCCAGGTGGCTGAAGGTCGCGGGGTGGGCGAGCACCGGCTCCTTGAAGCCGGCCAGCCAGCGGGCGACGCCGTCGGTGTGGTCGTGGTGGTGGTGGGTCAACACGAGCCCGTGGACCTGCTTCCAGCCCTTGCAGAAGGCGCGCACGGCCTCGTCGAGCAGCGAGAACGCACCGGCCTCTGCCGCGCCGAAGTCGACGATCAGCCAGCCGCCCCCGTCATGCACCAGGTAGCAGTTGGTGCGGGTCGCCGGCGCCAGCGTCCGCGTCTTGAGCGGCACCCGGATCAGGCCACGGCGCACCTGTTCGGGCTTGAGCGGTTCGGTTCCGGTCTCATCGTTGAGCTTCATCGCGGTCCTGGTTGGGCCGTCAGGCCGACGCCGTGGAGGGGTGGACCTCTGCGGCAAAGCGCCCCGTGGGCAGCCCCAGGCGCAGCTCGAGGTCGGCGGGCTGCTCGGCGCGCCCATGCCGTGCGATGGCCTGCTTCCAGGCCGCAAACGCGCCTCCGCCGCGCCACGCCTCGATCGCGGCCTCGGAGAGGTCCCAGCCACCCTGCGCCAGCGCGTACTCGACCCAGGCCCAGCGCGCAGAGGTGCTGCGCACATCGGCGACGCCGCGCAGCTCGCGACCGATCCGCTCGAGCGTCCGCTCCACGGGCTTGATGCCGGCGAACGGCTGGCGGTCGAGCGGCGTGTTCCGCTTGGCGACGAACGGGGCGATGCCGAGCGCGACGGGGCAGATGCGCGAGAGTTCGCGGGCAAAGGCGATCAGCTCGGACACGTCGTCGTCGGTCTCGTCCGGCGCGCCGACCATCAGGTAGAGCTTGAGGTAGCGCATGCCGTACTCGCGGGCGTAGTGCGCGGCGCCCTCGAGGTGGACCTCGCGTATCTCCTTGTGCAGCAGCTTGCGCATGCGCTCGGAGCAGCCGTCCATGGCAACCGTCAGCGTCCGGTAGCCACCTCGCTGCAGCAGCGTCATGAGCTCGGGGTTGAGCCGGTCGGCGCGCAGGCTCGACAGCCCGACCTCGCGGTCCGAGTCGACGATGGCCCGCAGGATCTCGTGCAGCTTGGGGTGGTCGCTGACGGCCGCGCCGACCAGGCCGACGCGCCGCGCGTCCTCGGGGATCGAGCCGACGATCGCCTCGGGGCTGGCGAGCCGCATGCCGCCGTTGGTCGAGCGCCGCATGACGCAGAAGGTGCACTTGCGGTGGCAGCCACGCTCGCTCTCGACGAGGTGCATGTTCGCCAGCTCGGTGTGGGGCGTGCGGATCTGCCCGACGGCGGGGAGCAGCGCATTGTTGGCGGCGACGACCGGCAGCAGCCGCTCCCCGTGCACCGTCGGCACATACACACCCGGGATCAGCGCCGCGTCGCGGTAGAACCCGTCGCGGGAGTCGGCCGACTCGTAGAGGTCAAGCAGCCTCGGGACGACCTCCTCGCCCTCACCCATTACGACCACGTCGGCAAAGGGCGCGGCCGGCAGCGGGTTCGAGAAGGTGATGGGCCCGCCGAGGATCACGATCGGGTGCCGGTGGTTCCGGTCGCGGGCGCGGAGCGGGATGCCGGCGAGGTCGAGCGCCTCGAGCATGCCGGTGATCTCGAGCTCGTAGGCGAGCGAGATCGCGACCACGTCGAAGCCGCCGACGGGCTCCTGCGACTCGTAGCTGAGCAGCGGGGTGCGCGTGGAGCGGTGCAGGGCCGGCTCGTCGGGCAAGAAGGCACGCTCGGCGACGGTCTGGGGCCGCTCGTTGATGAGCCGGTAGATGAGCTGGTAGCCGAGGCTGCTCATGCCCGCGCGGTAGGGGCTGGGGTAGAGCAGGGCCACGCGCAGGCGACCTTCGCCGAACAGGGTGCCGCGCTCGTCGGCGAGACGTTCGCGGATCTGTGCGACGATGCTGCGGTCGTTCGACATGAAGGCCGGGGCAGGAGCGGGCAGGCACCCGCGGGCCGCTTCGACTAGAGGGGCTGCGACGCCCGGGCAAGGGCGTGGCGCCTCACGCTCGGTCCCGGTAGGGGCGGCACTCTTGGGCGGCCCGCGCGACGGCGACGAGCCCACATCGCGCATCCAACCGACAAGGAGGCTCCGTGAGACCGCCGACCCGCCGCCCGCACGAAGGCCCCCGGCGCGCTCCCGCCGGGGCGCCGGCCCTGGCGCCCGAAGACGGACTGCCCCGCTGCCGCTGGCCCGGCCGTGACGCGCTCTACGTGCGGTACCACGACGAGGAGTGGGGCGTGCCGGTGCACGACGACGCGGCGCACTTCGAGCAGATCGCGCTGTCGGTGTTCCAGGCGGGCCTGAACTTCTTGATGGTGCTGCGCCGGCGCGAACAGCTCCGGGCCGCCTTCGCGGGGTTCGACCCGCGCCTCGTCGCAGACTTCGACGACGATCGGCTCGTCGAGCTCCGCGAGCTGCCCGGCGTGATCCGCAACGTGGCGAAGATCCGGGCCGTCCGCACCAACGCCCGCGCCATGGTCGGGATCGCCCGTGAGTTCGGTTCGTTCGACGCCTTTGCCTGGGGCTTCGTCGACGGGCGTCCGGTCGTGAACCAGGAGCCCGACGAGTCGAGGATCGCCTGCTGGGACGCCCGCTCCGACGCGCTCTCCGCGGAGCTCCGGCGCCGCGGCTTCGCCTTCACCGGCACCAAGATGGCCTACGCCT
>JBILLP010000541.1:0-2840 GCA_044376025.1 Bradymonadia bacterium | reverse complement strand
GGCGGCGAGACGGAGTACTTCTTCTCACGCACGGCGCTGATGTACGCCTTCATGGATCGCATGTCCCGTGCCGACCTCGAGCCTTACGAGCGCCGCGTCTACAAGGAGCAGCGCATCAACCTGGTGCACGACTGGGTGGTCGACCACCACGCCGGCCCGCGCGAGGTCAAGCTGTCGAGGGGCGGCACCCTCGGCTACGACCGGCTGGTGCTCGCGCTCGGCGCCGCGCCGAACCGCTTCGCGTGGGAGGGCCTCGACACGGTCAGCGAGGGCGTGGTTCACTTCGTGTCGATGCAGGACCTCGACGCCTGCGAGCGGCTGACGCCCTCGACACGCCGTGCCGTGGTGGTCGGCGGTGGCCTGATTGGCATCGAGCTGGTCGAGAGCCTCGTCCACCATGGGGTGCACGTCACCTTCCTGATCCGGGAACCCTGGTACTGGCCCCTGGCGCTTGGTCGCGAAGAGGGAGACCTCGTCGCCGAGCACATGCGTTCGCACGGGGTCGATGTGCGGTTGAGCGACGAGATCCGGCGGATCGAGGCCGACGGCACCGGGCGCGTCAAGGCGATCCATACGAGCCGTGGAGAGATCCTCGAATGCCAGACGCTGGGAATCTGCGTCGGTGTACGCCCGAACATCGACCGCGTGAAGGCCTTCACCGACGCCCCTGCGCTCGGCAGGGGCATCCTGGTCGACGAGCAGCTCCGCACGTCGCTCCCCGACGTCTACGCGGTCGGTGATTGCGCCGAGATCAAGCCGGCGGAGGGACGCTCGTTCATCGAGATGATCTGGTACTCCGCCAAGCGCCAGGGACGCCACGTCGCGGGCAACCTCTTTGGTGACGGCGCGCGCTATTCGCCGCCGATCTTCTTCAACAGCTCGAAGTTCATGGACATCGAGTACACGACCGTGGGCCAGGTGATGACGCTGCCGGCGGGTACCCCGACGCTCTTCCGCAGGCTGCCCGGGCGCAACGTCTCGCAGCGCATCGTGCACGATGGCGAGCGGGTGCTGGGGTTCAACATGCTCGGCTCGCGCTGGAACCACGAGATCCTGGAGCGCTGGGTGGCGGAGCGGCGCAGCCTCGACTTCGTCCGCGAGAACCTGGCGGCGGCACAGTACGACGTGGAGTTTGGCCGCGCGCAGCTGGGCTCGTTCGAGGAGTCGGCGATCCCGCTCGGCAAGGAGACCTGAAGATGATCCGTCAGACGCTCGGAGGCAGGCTCCTTCACGACCTCAAGAACCGCGGCGTCACCGCGTGGCTGACCGCCGCGTTGCTGATGGGCTTCTACGTGGTGCTCTACTTCGGTCAGTACTTCTGGACGCCCGCGTCCTGCACCGAAAACCGCTCGTGCTGGAGCGACGGCGCCGTCTGCGAGGCAGGGCAGTGCGTGCGGACCAGCGGCCTCGAGCGGGCACAGGACTGGGTCTACCGCCACGGTACCGTCCACCTCGATCGCGCGGGCGCCGCGCTGTTCGCTGGCCTTGACGCGGAGCGTGCCGCCGACGGGACGCTGGTGCGCGACGAGGACCGCAACGGCACGGTCGACAACTGGGAGCAGTTCGGCAACCGGTGGACGATCTACGGGCTGCTCTACACGGTGGCGATCCTGATCGGCGGCGCCTGGATGACGGTCAAGTACCGCCACAACAAGTACCAGATGGTGCGAACCGGCGTGGTGATGCTGGTGCAGGTCTCTTTCGCCTTCAGCGTGCCGATCCTGCTGAAGTTCTTTCACAAGCCGGAGTACTACTTCAGCTACATGTGGCCGCTGAAGATCGACTACCTCGACCCACGCAACTTCGCGCACTACGGCGAGGCGCTGGTGCTGTGGGGCTTCTTTGCGTCCCTGGCGCTGGTGCCTGCGATGACGCTGCTGTTCGGCAAGCGGTGGTACTGTAGCTGGGTCTGCGGCTGCGGGGGGCTGGCGAACACCTTCGGCGAGCCGTGGCGCCACCTGTCGAACAAGAGCTCGACGGCGTGGAG
Organism: Bradymonadia bacterium; assembly: GCA_044376025.1. GTDB lineage: Bacteria > Myxococcota_A > Bradymonadia > REDH01 > REDH01 > JBILLP01. Next base: position 853 of record JBILLP010000541.1, on the reverse strand, counting down.
GTTCGAGAAGGTCTCGATCCACGCGGTGCTGTGGGTGGCGGTGCTGTCGACGGGGCTGTGGATGGCGTCGGCGGTGCTGCCCGACTCGTCGTCGCTGCACCGGGCGGCCGAGGGGACGCGGACGTGGTATGGGCTGGTGGTGACGGCCGCGCTGTCGGGGGCGTTGGGGACGGGGCTCTACCCGGTGGGCGGGACACGAGTCTGGTGCCGGAACTTCTGTCCGATGGCGGCGATGCTGGGGCTGATCCAGAAGATCGGGCGCTTCAGGATCCGGGTGAAGCGGGACATGTGCATCTCGTGCGGGCTGTGCTCGAAGTACTGCGAGATGGGGATCGACGTGCGGAGCTACGCGCAGTCGAACCGGTCGTTCACGCGGGCGTCTTGCGTCGGGTGCGGCCTGTGCGCGGAGGTCTGCCCGCGAGGGGTGCTGAGGCTCGAGAACGTGCTGCGCCGGGATCCGCAGGAGCTCTCGCTGGCGTCGTTCCTTGACGAGTCATGGAAGGCGGGCGCGATGCAGGTTGCGGCGCGGGATTGAGTGGCCGGATGGAGGGGCGGGTCGTTGCGGATCGGCAGGGCTCCGCAGGGTCGCGATGGAGTGGTGTACAGGTGTGGCGCCAAGCAAGACGCGGACTTGTGGAACTTTCGCCTTGCGAGGATCCTGCCGGCTTGCTACGCCATTGCTTTGGTATGGGCGAGAAGCGGAGAGCCCGGCGAGGTTCAGGTTTCTTCTAGAAGCGACGGAGAACGCAGATGACGACTTCGATGACACCCAGGGAACGGAGCCGCGGAATCCTGCGGGGAATCTCAGCGGCGGCCTTTGTGCTGTCGCTGGTCGGCGTGGCGGGTAGCGCGC
>JBILLP010000088.1:0-9126 GCA_044376025.1 Bradymonadia bacterium | reverse complement strand
CGGGACGGACGTACTCGACGAGGTCGATGCCGACGTGCTCCGGCTCTCGACGCTCCCGTTCGGCGCCTGCCGAATCTGCCTCGCGGGGCTCGAGAACCGGGTCGACGAGCTGTCGGGGCGCCCCGATGGCATCCGCGTCGCGACCAAGTACCCCCGGCTGGCAGCCCGTTACTTCGAGTCCAGTGCCTGGGACGTCGAGCTGATCCCGTTGTCCGGGAGCATCGAGCTGGCGGCCGTGCTCGGGCTTGCCGACCTGATCCTCGACCTCGTCGAGACGGGCGGAACCCTCGCCGCCAACCGGCTCGTGGTCGTCGAGGAGGTCGGTCGCACGGCCGTGAGGCTCGTGGCCAACCGCGCCCTGGCGGCGCGGCAGGCGCTGGCGGTCCGTGAGGTGCTCGGGGCAGTCCACGCAGAGGAGGTACCATGAACGCAGCGGCCCTGCCGACCTGGCGCTGGCCCGACGACCGCGATGACGACGAGCTCCGCCGCCGGCTCGACGGCCCCGCCGGCGGCATCGACGCAGACGTGGCGCGCGCCGCAGACGCGATCATCGCCGATGTCGCCGCGCGTGGCGATGAGGCACTTCTCGAGGCGACCGCGCGCTTCGACAGGGTGACCCTGACCGCAGACCGGATCCGGGTCGATGCCGCCACCATCGAGGCGTCTGCCTCGCGCATCGACCCTGCGCTCGCCCTGTCGCTCGAGCAGGCGGTGACGAACATCGAGCGCTTCCACACCGCGCAGCGTCGCGGCGACACCGTGCTCGACGCCGACGGGCTGCGCGTTGAGCTTCGCTGGAGCCCTGTCGCCTCGGTCGCGCTCTACGTACCGGGTGGCCGCGCCGCCTACCCCTCGTCGCTGCTCATGAACGCCATCCCCGCGCTCGTGGCCGGCGTGCCGCGCGTGGCGGTGCTGACGGTCCCCGGCACGGTCGAGCAGAACCCCGCAGTCGCCTGGTGCCTGCGGCGGCTCGGCCTCACCGAGGTCTACCGCGTCGCCGGCGCGCAGGCGGTCGCCGCGGCCGCGCACGGCACCGCGAGCCTGCCGCGGGTCGACCTGATCGTCGGGCCCGGCAACGCCTACGTGGCGGCCGCCAAGCGCGCGGTCTTCGGGCGGGTCGGCATCGACTCCGTCGCCGGCCCGAGCGAGGTCGTCGTCGTGGCCGACGCGACTGCGCCACCGGAGTGGATTGCGGCCGACCTGCTGGCGCAGGCGGAGCACGACCCGATGGCGCGCTGCCTGCTGCTGACGGCGTCTCCGGACGTCGCGACCGCGGTCGGCGACGAGGTCGCCCGACAGCTCGCGGCTGCCACCCGCTCCGACGTCGCCGGTGCGGCCCTCCGCGACTGGGGAGCCATCGTCGTTGTCGCCTCGATCGACGACGCGCGGGCGCTGTCGAACCGGATCGCGCCGGAGCACCTGCAGCTCATGTACGCGGGCGCCGACGCCGACGGCTGGGTCGCGGGCGCGCTCTTCGTCGGCGCCTGCGCCCCGACCGCGCTCGGCGACTACATCGCCGGCCCGAACCACGTGCTGCCGACCGGCGGCAGCGCGCGCTTCTCGGGGCCGTTGCGCGTCGACAGCTTCTTGCGCGCCTCGAGCGTCGTCACGCCGTCGCCTGCGGCGGCAGCCCGCCTCGCGGCCGCTGCGGCTCCGATCGCCGACGCAGAGGGGCTCAGCGCACACGCCAGCGCGCTGCGCGCCCGGACCGGGGGGGCTCGATGAGCGGCGTCGACAACATCCTGCGCGAGGTCAGGGACCTCGGTGCCTACACGCTCGGTGTCACGCAGGCGCCGATCAAGCTGAACCAGAACGAGTCGCCCTTCGACCTGCCGGCGGAGCGCAAGGCCGCAATCCTCGCCCGCGTCGAGCAGCGCGCCTGGAACCGCTACCCCGACTTTCACCCTGCCGACGTGCTCGAGGGGCTCGGGAGGCTGCACGGGCTGACCGGCGACAACGTGCTGATCGGCAACGGGAGCAACGAGCTGATCCAGGCGGTCTTTGCCGCCTGTGTCGGCGCCGGCACCGAGGTCGCCTGGTCGGTCCCGACCTTCTCGCTCTACGCGCTCATGCTGGCGGCCAACCAGGGCGTCGCGCGGCAGCTCCCGCTCGCGCCCGACCTCTCCTTTGACCGCGACGCGCTCCGTGCCGTGGCGCGCGAGGGCAGGGCGCACCTGCTGATCTGCACGCCCAACAACCCGACCGGCAGCGCCGCCGACCTGGCGTTCGTCGCCGAGCTCGCCGAGGCGACGCCGAGGCTGGTGATTGTCGACGAGGCCTACGGGCCGTTTGCCGACGACGACCTGAGCGCCCTGGTGCGGCGCCGCGACAACGTCGTCGTGCTGCGGACCTTCTCGAAGTCGGTGGGGCTCGCGGGCGTCAGGTTCGGGTACGCGCTGGCGCACGCCGACGTCGCCCGCGAGGTCCACAAGGTCAAGCTTCCCTACAACGTCGGGCTGCTCGGCCTCGAGGTGGCGCGTGAGGTGATCGCCGACCCGTCGCTGCTCGAGGGCATCGGGCGGGCGATCCGGGCGGAGCGGATTGCGCTCGAGGCGGCGCTCCGGACGCTTCCGCTGACGGTCTACCCCAGCGCCGCCAACTTCGTGCTGCTCCGCACCGACGACGCGCCGGGCCTCTATGGCTCGCTGCTTGAGCGGGGCATCCTGATCCGCGATGTCAGCCGGGTGCCGCGGCTCGAGGGCTGCCTGCGCATCACCGTGGGCACCGCCGATGAGAATGCCGCCGTGCTCGAGGCAATGCGCGCCTGGTTCGACCGACGCGGCCCCGGTGCGAATCGGGGTTGAGCCGCCGCGCCGACCATGCGAACATCGTCGGTGCGGCGGCGGGGCCGACTCGGAGGTTGCATGAGCCAGCGGATCGGCAGGGTCGAACGGCAGACGCGGGAGACGCAGATTCGCGTCGAAGTGAACCTCGATGGCAGCGGCGCCCACGAGATCGCGACCGGCATCGGCTTCTTTGACCACATGCTCACCGCGGTCGCCGTGCATGGGCGGCTCGACCTCGCCGTGGCCGCGACCGGCGACCTCGCCGTCTCGGAGCACCACACGATCGAGGACGTCGGCATCGTGCTCGGGCTGGCGGTGGCGCAGGCGGTCGGCGACAAGCGGGGAATCCACCGCTACGGCCACGCCTACATCCCGATGGACGAGGCGCTCGCCCGCGTCGTGCTCGACCTCTCGGGCCGCGCCTACGCGCACGTCGAGCTGCCCTTTCGGCCCTCGCTCGGCTCCAAGGCCTTCGACTACGCGCTGGTGTCGGAGTTCCTGTGGGGGTTCGCGCGCGCCGCCGCCTGCACCCTGCACGCCGACGGGCTGCGGTCCGAGAACAACCACCACCTGTGCGAGGCGACCTTCAAGGCCTTCGCGCGGGCGCTCCACCTCGCGACGCGCTTCGACCCTGCGCTCGCCGGCGCGCTGCCCTCGACCAAGGGCTCATTCGATGGCTGAGCGGCGGGTCGCGCTGCTCGACTACGGGGCGGGCAACCTCAGGTCGATCGGCAACGCGCTGCGCGCCGTAGGGGCCGACGTACGGCTCGCCTCGCACCCGCGGGAGGCCCTCGACGCCTCGCACCTGGTCTTCCCGGGGGTCGGCGCGTTTGGCGCGGCGATGGGTTCGCTCCGCGCCTCGGGGCTCGACGCGACACTCGAGGCGCACCGGGCGGCCGGCCGTCCGCTGCTGGGCGTGTGCGTGGGCTTCCAGGCGATGTTCGCGCGCGGCACCGAGTTTGGCGAGCACGCCGGGCTAGGCTGGTTTGCGGGCAGCGTAGACCGCTTCGCCCCCGGCCTGCACGTGCCCCACGTCGGGTGGAATCGCGTCGCGCCCGTCGAGGGTCGCGACGGGCCGCTCTGGCGCGGGCTCGAGGCGGGATGGTTCGCCTACTTCGTGCACAGCTACCGCCCGACGGGCGTCGACGAGGCCGACATTGCGGCCACGACCGAGTACGGCGGCTCGTTCGCCTCCGCGGTCGCCCGGGACCACGTCGCCGGCGTGCAGTTCCACCCCGAGAAGTCCGGGCCCGATGGGCTGCGGCTGCTCTCGAACTTCGTGGCGTGGTCACCATGAGCCATCCCTTCGTCGTCTGGCCGGCGATCGACATCCGCCACGGCAGGGTGGTCCGGCTGACCCACGGTCTCGACAGCGAGACGCGCACCTACGCCGACGACCCCGTTGCGGTGGCGGCCTCGTTCGCCGAAGCCGGGGCACGGGCGCTTCACGTCGTCGACCTCGATGCCGCCTTCGGCGATGGCGACGCCAGCGCCGTCATCGCCCGGATTGCCGGTGAGCTCGGCGTGCGGGTCCAGACGGGCGGCGGGCTGCGCGACGATGAGCGCGTCGCCCGGATGCTCGGGGCAGGCGTGGCCCGCGTCGTGATCGGCTCCGCGGCGGTCGAGCGGCCCGACTGGGTCGGCGAACTGGTACAGAGGTTCGGGACCGATGCGATCATCGTTGGTATCGACGCCCGCCACGGCGAGGTGAAGACGCGGGGCTGGGTGCAGGGTTCGGGACAGTCTGCAGAGGCGGTCGCCTTGCAGATGGCGGCGGTCGGTGTGACCGAGGTCGTCTTCACCGAGATCGGGCGCGACGGCACGCTGTCGGGTCCCGACCTCGAGGCGTCGCGGTTGCTGGCCCGGGCCACGGGGCTCCGCGTGGTGGTGTCGGGTGGGGTGGCCGGTGCCGGCGACATTGCCGCCTGTGCCGCCGCTGCCGTCGACGGCATCGCGGGCTGCGTCGTGGGCAAGGCGCTCTACGAGGGGCGCGTCTCGCTGGCGCAGGCGCTCGCCGCGGGGGCGCCCCGATGCTGACGCGGCGCATCATCCCCTGCCTCGACGTCAAGGACGGACGCGTCGTCAAGGGCGTCAGCTTCGTGAACCTGCGCGACGCCGGCGACCCGGTCGACTCCGCGGTCGCCTACCAGGCCGCGGGCGCCGACGAGCTGGTCTTCCTCGATATCTCCGCCACGCGCGAGGCGCGCGAGACGCTGACACACCTCGTCGAGCGGATCGCGGAGCGGGTCTTCATCCCCTTCACGGTCGGCGGCGGGGTGCGCGCGCCGGCCGACATCCGCCGCCTGCTGCTCGCGGGCGCCGACAAGGTCTCGATCAACAGCGCCGCGGTCGAGCAGCCCGACCTGATCCGCCAGGGCGCCGAGCAGTTCGGCTCGCAGTGCATCGTCTGCGCGGTCGATGCCCGCCGCCGGCCCTCGGGCGGCTGGGAGGTCTTCGTCGCCGGCGGAACCCGCGCCACGGGCCTCGACGCCCTCGCCTGGATCGAGCGCGTCGCGACGCTCGGCGCCGGCGAGATCCTGCTGACGTCGATGGACCGCGACGGCACCGGCGACGGCTACGACCTCGAGCTGCTCGCGGCGGCCTCACGCGCGGTCGACATCCCGATCATCGCCTCGGGTGGTGCGGGCACGCTCGACCACCTGCGCGACGCGATGCAGCTCGGGGGCGCGCACGCGGTGCTCGCCGCCTCGATCTTCCACTTCGGCACCTTCACCGTCGGCGAGGCCAAGCGCGCCCTCGCGGCGGCGGGGCTGCCCATGCGCCTCTCCCCGGAGTCTCCGTGAGCCCGAACCTCCCGCCGCCCGCGTGGCGCGGCCGTGTCGTCTTCAATGAGGCCGGCCTCGTGCCCTGCGTGGTCCAGGACGCCTGCAGCAGCGACGTGCTGATGATGGCGTGGATGAACGCCGACAGCCTCGACGAGACGATCGCGTCAGGCGACCTGGTGTTCTGGTCCCGGTCGCGCGCCGCCCGCTGGCGCAAGGGCGAGACCTCGGGCAACACGCAGCGGTGGGTCTCGCTGCACCTCGACTGCGACGGCGACACGCTGCTCGCCCGGGTCGTGCAGTCGGGGGACCGTCGCGCCTGCCATCGGGGCACCCCGGGCTGCTTCGACCCTGGGCCGGGCGAAGACGGGCCGCCGCCGCGCCACCCGCTGTCGGCGCTCTGGCAGACGGTCGTCGAGCGCGACCTCGGCCGGCCCGAGGGCTCCTACACGACGCGCCTGCTCGAGGGCGGTGTCGACCGCGCCGGCAAGAAGGTCGGCGAGGAGGCGACCGAGGTCGTCATCGCGGCCAAGAACGCCGTGGCGGGCCGTGGTACCGAGGAGCTCGCCAACGAGTCGGCCGACCTGCTCTACCACCTGCTCGTGCTCTGGCGCGCCGCCGGCATCGACCCCGCAGACGTCTTCGACGTGCTCTCGCGGCGGCGATGAGGCGGCCGCTGCCGACCTGGGCGCTGGCGGTCGCGGTCTCGACGCTGGCGTGTGACGGGTCGACGCAGGACCACCTGATCGAGACGGCGCGCGTGTGGCTCGCGACGTCGGGGCGCCTGTCGCTCCGCGACGACCCAGCGGTGGGGCAGGGCCAGGCGGCGGCGCTCCATGTGCTGCAGACCGGTGAGGGTGCGGCAGAGGCGCTTGCGGCGCTGCCTGGTGAGGGCTGCCGCGCTCGGGGACTGCGTGCCGCCGGCGAGGCGGGCTCCTTCACCACGAGCATCCGGTTCGAACGCACCGACGCAGATGGTCGCAGCTGGACCTTCGACGAGGTGCGCCGCCGGTGGACCGACGCCGCGGGTGGCATCGGGCTTGAGGTCCGCATGACCTCGCCGGGCATCGACGGGGCGCCGGTGAGCCATGTGCTTGAGCAGCGGCGTGTCGGGAGCCGAACCTTCGCCGCCTTTGACGGCAGGTTCATCGAGGCGACCGGCGACGCCGCCGTCGAGGCGAGACTCCGTGAGGACCCTCGGACCCACCTCGACGGGCTGCTCGTCGATGTCGGCTGGAGCGACCCCGGGGCCGTGCGCGGGGGCGAGGGCTCGGGCGCACTCCGCGATCTGCCGAACGGCGAGGGGATCTGCGCGCTGCCGGGCGATCGGGGTGCCGATGGACCTCGCGCCCCCCGGGCGCCCGGGCGGTTCGAGCAGGGCGGCATGCGGCTGGCTGTCGGGCTCCGGTCTGGCCGCATCGAGCGCGTGACCGGCACGGGCACACGGCTCGTCGCGACGTTCAGCGAGGTCGAGCAGCCCGGTTCGACGCCGGTCGAGGTCCCCGGCGAGCTGCACGACATCTCGAGGCAGCCGGGCCTCGGCGCCGCGCTCGGGCTTGTGCGCACCGGGCTCCGCGAGGGGTGGTTGACGCCCACGGCACAGTCGCCGATGCCCGAGGGCAGCGGGGACGTCGCGCGCAGCCGGTGAAGGGCGCGACGCGGCGACTTGCGAAACCCCCGCCGCAGTGTTGCATCCCACAACACCCCCTGGTTCTCCGCAGAGGGCGCCCCGGAGCAGACCATGTGTACCTCGAGCTGTCAGACTCCCGCCCCACGCCCCGGGCCGCTGCGCCGCCTCTTCGGGATGCTGGGGCTGTCGGTTCTCGCGGGGGCCTGCCAGCCGGGCGCCACCGCGCACTCGCAGCCGACCGAGCGGAGCTTCGCGGTGCGGGGTGTGCCCCGCGACGCCGACGGCTCCGGGCTGGGTTTCTCGACGATTCCGCGGCTCGGCGAGTCGGTCGTGCTGCCGCCCGAGGCGTGGCAGCAGCGCCTGACTCCCGACCGCTACCGGGTGCTCCGGGAGCACGGCACCGAGCGCGCCTTCTCGGGTCGGCTCTGGAACCACCACGCCGAGGGCGTCTACCGGTGCGCCGGGTGCGGAGCCCCGCTGTTCTCCTCGGCCGACAAGTACAACTCGGGCACCGGCTGGCCGAGCTACACGCGGCCCATCGAGCACGGCCGCGTCGGCGAGACCGCCGATCGTTCGCTCGGCATGCTCCGCACCGAGGTCCACTGTGCGGCATGCCAGGGGCACCTCGGCCACGTCTTCGAGGATGGCCCGGAGCCGACCGGCCTTCGCTACTGCATCAACTCCGCGTCGATGGTGTTCGAGCCGGCCGACGTGGACGCAGACGGAACGATCACCCCCGACGCCCCGGAGTCCCGATGAGCCCCGCCACACGAATCCTCTGCCTGGTGGCGTCGCTGCTGCTGCCCGGCTGTGCGACGGCGACCGCCGACGGCGGCGCGCCCGCTGAACGCCCCGCCGTGGAGGCTCCGTCGGGGCAGCCGCTTGCGCCGCCGGCACCCGCCGGGATGAGCGTCGCCATCTTCGCCGGGGGCTGCTTCTGGTGCATGGAGGGGCCGTTCGAGTCGATGGACGGCGTCGTCGAGGTGCTCTCCGGATATTCTGGAGGCTCGGAGAAGAACCCGACCTACGGAGCGGTCTCGCGCGGTCGAACCAGCCACCAGGAGTCGGTCCGCGTGGTGTATGACGCCACCAAGGTCACCTACGCCGCGCTGCTCGAGCGCTACTGGCGGTCGGTCGACCCGACCGATGGCGGCGGCCAGTTCGCCGACCGCGGCACGCAGTACCAGCCGGTCATCTTCTACGGCAGCGAGCCCGAGCGCATCGCGGCAGAGGCGTCGAAGGCGGCGCTGGCGGCGAGCTCCCGGTTCGAAAAGCCCATTGAGGTCGAGATTCGCCCTGCAGGGGATTTCTGGGTCGCCGAGGAGTACCATCAGGATTATTATCGAAAGAATGCGATGCAGTACCTGGGATATCGCCGCATGTCAGGACGCTCTGGATTCCTGGCGCGTGTCTGGGGCAGCGACATCGGGTTGGCCCACTGACGATGCGCCCCCTGACGGCGATCGCATCGTCGGGCTGGGTTTCTGCCGGGGTTTCGCTGCTTGCTGCCGCGGTGTGGATCGCCGTGGTGCTGCGGCATGCCGATAGCGCGGCGGCGCTGACGCTGGCGGGAATCGTCCAGGGTGTGAACCTGTGGCTGGTCGTGGAGCAGGTCCGCAGCGTGATCAGGCCTCGCGACGACGCCGGGGAGCAGCGTGGCGGACCCCGGTTCTCAGGGGTCTTCTTGCTGGCTCCGCTCATGGTCGGAGGCCTCGCGCACATGCTGGTTGCACTCGCGCTCGCCGTCGGCGTTGCGGGCCTGCTCTACACCCTCACACGGCGCGAGGAGTCGGGCTGAGCCCGCGCGATCAGGGGTTGGGCATGCACACACCGCGTGCAACGCCGCACGCATCGCAGTCGCCGCACTCCGGGTCCACCATCACACCCGCCAGGCAGGTGTGGTCTGCCGGGCAGTCCTCGTCTCGCG
>JBILLP010000540.1:0-2845 GCA_044376025.1 Bradymonadia bacterium | reverse complement strand
CCGGGGCAGAGAAGACGACCTCGGAGCGCGGCGCAGCTGCCGCAACGTCGGTGGCCGTGCTGCCGGCGTCGTCAGCGCCGGCCTCCAGCGAGGCCCCGCCCGCGTCGAGCGCGTCGGCGGAACAGCCCGCGAGCATCACAAGGAGACATGCCGAACGCCCGTTCATCCGAAAGCCCATGCAGCCGCCCCCAGCATCCTCACCTGAGCGGCGTTCGCGATCGGGCGCAAGGCGTAAGTCGCGTCAACCCTGCTTCGACTCCGCGGTGACGTCCCGCGGCTCCGTTGCCTGTCTCGCATCCGGAGGAAGCTGCTTGGGGTCCTGCGTGGCCGCGTTCAGCTCCGACTTGAAGTTCTTGATCCCCTGCCCGAGCTGCTTGCCGACCTCTGGCAGCTTGCCGACGCCGAACACCAGCACGACGATGAGGAGGATGATCATCCACTCACCAAATCCGATCCCGAGCATGACACATCCCATGGGTGAGCGAGGCGTCGAGACCGACACCGCGCGGCCAAATCTCTACGCGGAGGCGCGAAGTGAAGCAAGTGTCGCTGCGGCAGCCTCCTGCTCTGCGGCTCGCCTCGTTCGCCCGCGTCCCCGCGCCACGAGCTCGCCGCGAACGTGGCAGGCGACCTCGAACCAGAGCGCGTGCGCGGGGCCTTCGGTCAAGACGAGCTCGTAGCGGGGCCGCTCCCGCCACCGGGACTGCGTGAGCTCCTGAAGCTCGGTCTTGGCGTCCCGTCCCCGGGCCTCCCCCTCGAGCGCGGCCTCGACCCGACCAGAGAGCAGCCGCCTCGCAAAGGCCACGCCCTCGACGGCACCGGCGTCGACAACCCTCGCGCCGATCACCGCTTCACAGACGTCGGCGAGGATCGCCTCCTTTGAGGGTCCTCCCGACAGGAGCTCGCCAGCCCCGAAGCGAATCCAGTCGCCCAGTCCGAGCGCGCGGCTGACCTGCGCGAGGGAGGGCCGCGAGACGACCCCTGACCGCACGCGCGAGAGCTCGCCCTCGTCAGCCCCAGCGAGTCGCTCGGACAGCTCGATGGCCATGGCAAACCCCACGGTGGCGTCCCCGAGGAACTCCAGGCGCTGGTAGTCCTCCACCGGCTCGGCCGACTCGCGCGCGAACGAGGGGTGCGTCAGCGCGGTGACGAGCAGGCCGGGGTCGCGAAACCCGACACCCAGCAGCGCCTCGAGCTCCCCGATCGAGGCGGCGTCGAGGCTCCTCCGCGGAGAGGCTGAGCGCTCACGCCGGCCCGACAATCCAGCCTCCGCCGAGTACCTCGTCGCCCTCGTAGAACACGGCCGCCTGCCCGGGCGACACGGCGCGCTCGGGCGCGACGAACGAGACGCGCCAGCGCGCCTGTGCTGCGGCCTCGACAACCGCCCGGACCGGCGTGTGGCGATACCTGACCTGGACCTCGCACTCGAACCGCTCAGGCGGCTGCTCCCAGCGGAGCCAGTTCGGGCGTTCGATGAAGAAGGCGTCCGAGGCGAGCAGTTCGGCCGGCCCGACCTCGACGTCACCCGTGCCGCCGTCGATGCTCAGCACATAGAGGGGAACCTCCGCGGCAAACCCGATCCCGCGGCGCTGGCCAACGGTGAATTGGTGCACCCCGTCGTGGGTTCCCAGCACCGAGCCGGTGTCCCGCCTGATGAGGCGCCCGGGCACGAGTTCGGCCTCGGTCAGCCGCTCCCTGACAAAATCGGCGTAGTTCCTGCCGGCGACAAAGCAGATATCCTGGCTCTCGCGCTTGTCTGCGGTGCTGACCCCGAGATCCCTGCCGAGTTGCCGCACCTCATGCTTGGTCAATGCCCCGAGCGGAAACCAGATATGGGGCAATTCGTTGCGAGGCAGCCCGAAGAGAAAATAACTCTGGTCCTTGGCCCGGTCCACCCCTCGCAGCAGCGCCCAGCGTCCACCCTGCTCGACAATCCGCGCATAATGGCCAGTGGCGAGGCGGGATCCCCCAAGCGCCCTCATCCTCCGTAGCAGGGCATCAAACTTGAGGTGGTTGTTGCACAGGATGCAGGGGCTCGGGGTGCGTCCCTTGCGGTACTCATCGACGAAGTACCCGATGATCTGCTCCCTGAACGCCTCCTGGTAGTTTGCCACATAGAAGGGGAAGCCGAACCCCGATGCGACCTCCCGCGCATCATACAGGTCGTCGGGGGAGCAGCACGACTTCGTCGCGCCGGCGTCCTCGCGTCCATAGAGCCGCATCGAGACTCCGACGATATCGAGCCCGTCACGCTTGAGTTTCGCGGCCACCACCGAGCTGTCCACGCCGCCCGACATGGCGACGAGCACACGTCCCTCGACGTCGGGTGCGCCCGGTGCAGCGAGCAGTCCGGCTGACATCGCCTACATGCTCCTGCGATACTGTCCGCCGACCTCGAACAGCGCATGGGTGATTTCTCCGAGTGAGCAGACGCGCGTCGTGTGGAGCAGCTCAGAGAACATGTTTGCGCCGCTGAGCGCGGCCGACTTGAGCCGCGAGAGCGCCTCGCCGCGACGGGGCGCGTTTCGACGCTGGAATGCTGCGACGCCCTCAATCTGGGCCTGGCGCTCGCTCTCGGTCGACCTCGCCAGCTCGACCTCGACGACGCCATCGGGGGGATTCGGGGCCAGGAAGGTATTGACACCGATGATCGGGATTTCTCCGGAGTGCTTCCGGTGCTCGTAGACCATCGACTCCTCCTGGATCCGCGAGCGTTGGTACATGAGCTCCATCGCGCCCAGCACGCCCCCGCGGTCGGTGATGCGGTCGAACTCCGTCAGCACGGCGGCCTCAACGGCGTCGGTGAGCGCCTCGATGAAGAAGCTACCCTGCAGGGTATTCTCAT
>JBILLP010000539.1:0-2847 GCA_044376025.1 Bradymonadia bacterium | reverse complement strand
TCGCGCGTCACCCGCGCCAGCTCCCCAATCGTCACACCGGTCCCCGGTGCCCCGGCGCCGGGCCGGTCGATCAGGGCTCGAATCAGTCCGTCCTGACGTGGGCGAATCTCGCAGAGGTAGACCTCAAGGCCCATCGATGACGCGATCTGCGTCACAAGGGCCTCGATGCGCTCCTCCAGCGTAGACTGCTCTGCCGTCTCGGACACGGGACTTCAACCTCGAAAAAACACCACGGAGACCCGGCATTCTGCCAGTCCCGCGTGTCCGTTCGGCCATGACGAGAGGCTGTCGATGTGCGGCGCCGGGAGAAATCCATCACCCCGTCCGAGGACGACTGACCTGCTCGCACAGGCCAGTGCACATCGACGGCCTATCTGATAGCAGCTTGCGTGCCGCTTCGCAACGCACGCAAGGACCGCGCCCATGTCCAGCCCCCTCGCCTCGCTCGCAGCCCACACCTACGTCAGCCTCGAGACCTTTCGCGCCGATGGCAGCGCGGTCCGCACTCCCGTCTGGATCGCGGGCTGCGAGGGAGCGCTCTGGGTCGTGACCGATGGCACCTCGTTCAAGGTCAAGCGCCTCCGCGCGAACCCCGCCTGCCGCATCGCCCCCTGCAACGCGAGCGGCGCCCGAATCCTTGGCGACTGGCACGACGCAACCGCCACCATCGTGCCGCCCGCAGACGCGCCCGAGGCGGTGAAGGCGCTCCGAAAGAAGTACGGCCTGCAGTTTGCGCTGCTCGACGTCTTCTCGCGCATCGGGGGCCGCTACCCGCGGCGCGCGCTACTTCGCCTGGTTGGACCCCAGGCCTGATGCCCTCGGGTCCCGGCGATGCTGCAGCGCCGGGATCGCGGCCCGCGCTGCCCGGACCCGCTCCTTCTGCAGGTCCCGGACGAACAGCCCCGGGCCTGACTCGCTCTCCGCGATGACCTCGCCCCACGGGGACACCACGAGCGAGTGACCGTAGGTCTCTCGCTCGCCGAAGTGCACTCCCGACTGCGCAGCCGCGACGACGTAGCAGAGGTTCTCGATCGCCCGTGCCCGCAGCAGCGTGTGCCAGTGCGCCATCCCGGTGCGCACCGTGAAGGCCGCAGGCACCATGATGACCTCTGCGCCCTGCTCCGACAGCTCCCGGTAAAGCTCCGGGAACCTCAGATCGTAACAGATCGACAACCCGAACCTCCATCCCTCCCACTCGACCACGGTCGGCGACCAGGGCCCTGCCTCGACCGAGTCGCTCTCCCGGTGCACCGTGTCGCGGGCCACCTGCACATCGAACAGGTGGATCTTGCGGTAGCCGCCGAGCAGGTCGCCGTTCGAGGCGATGAAGACGCTGGTGTTCGCCGTCCTCGAGGCGTCCGGCGTCCGCTCCGCGAAGCTGCCAACCGACGCCGCCACGGCGTGGGTCGCGCAGGCCTCGCGCAGCTGCTCGATCCACGCTCCGTCGACCGGCTGGGCCGCCGCGAGCCGAGCCTGCTCGGGTCCCATGAAGAGCGCGTTCTCGGGGAACGCGACCAACCTCGCACCCTCTGCCGCAGCCCGCGCGATGGCCGCCTTCATCGACGCCAGGTTCGCGTCCGCGTCGGGAATGCTCGTCATCTGCGCGACCGCGACGCGCAGCGTTGCCTCACTCACGGGGCACCGAGGTCGTACACCTTGACGTCGTCGAAACGCACCGGGACATGCCAGTCGTTGAAGCCGAAGTGCCGGTGACCTTCGCCCTCCAGCGGCTTGCCGTCGTGGTAGGTCAAGAAGGGCTTCCCATCGACGTACCAGCGCACCCGGCTGTCGGTCCTGACCACCGCCATCTCGTACACCCGGTCCTTGACCACCTTCTGCCCCTCTGCCCCGACCAGCCGGTCACTGCCGTGCTCGTCGAGGCGCGCGATGATGTTCAGCGAGTTCTTCCACCCGCCGAAGATGCCAACATAGCCCGACTGGTGGGTCCTGCCGTCGGTGAAGACCTCGAACTTCAGATCGCCGTCATCCGACGCCGATGCAGCCTTGAACGTCACGCGGACCTTGTCCGGAAGGGGGACCTGCAGCCAGACTCCCTCGTTCTCCGCGCGCTCCCCGTGCAGCATGCCGCCCGCGACCCGCCACGCCTTCGACGCGGTTGTCCACTCCTTGGGCAGACCTGAACCCTCGAAGGACTCCTCATACACGAGCCGACCGCCGCTGAGCCCGTCGCCGACCGTCGATGTGCCTCGCTGGCAGGCCGTCACCGCGACAGCGATCGAGGCACCAAGGAGAACCCGAAGCAGTTGACGCATCTAGACCTCGCTGGATCCGGGTGAAGACTTCCCCGAGTAGGGGTGATCGACAGGCGGAGTCTGATCGCCCGCATCCCTCGCCTGATCCCGGACGAGCGACGAGAGCGTCTGGATGAAGTTCCAGAGCAGCTTGACGGCCAGCACCGGGTCCTGGCGCAGCAGCTCGTAGAAGTCTTCACGACCGATCCGGAGCAGCGTGGTCGGCGCGATGGCGGTGACCGAGGCGGACCGGGGCCGGTTGTCGATCAGCGACATCTCTCCGAAGTGCCGGCCTGCGTCGAGCACCGCCAGCTCCTTGCCGCCGACGTGAACCCGCAGCGCTCCCTCGACCACCATGTAGAAGTCGCGACCCTCGTCACCCTCCTCAATCACCCGCGCTGCCGCATCAACCTCCTCGACGTGGCAGACCGTGATCAGCCGGAGCAGTTCGCTGAACGAAAGGTAGTGAAAGAGCGGGATCTCCCTCAGCATGCCGAGGGTGAGGCGGGCGCGCGCCGTCGATGCGTCGTCGCCAGCCTCGCGCACGAACAGGGTGACGACCGAGATGTTGTCGCGGCCGCCCTGCTTGTTCGCG
>JBILLP010000538.1:0-2854 GCA_044376025.1 Bradymonadia bacterium | reverse complement strand
CGATCTCCTGAAACTGCGGCGCCGCCGGAAAGAAGACCGGCGTCACGCTCAGCAGGATCTGCGGATTGATGTCCATGAAGCGGTAGTCGGTGTTGAAATCGGCAGCCACCGACCCGTCGGGGTAGCGCAGCCGACTGGGTCGTACCGTCTCCGAGTTGGAGTAGGGCGTGACCGCGAAGGCGACCGCCCCCGGCGAGACATCGAACGTGATGGCGCGGCCGCCGCTCACCGAGGTCGACTCGCATACGATGTTCACGTCGGCCTGCGTGCCACCACCCGTCGGCGGTGTGGTGCTCGCGCGCTCGGTCCCGCAGTAGCCCGCTCCGCCCACGATGCCGAGGCAGGAGTAGCCATCGCGGCAGTCGGCGTCGCGGGCACACTCGATGTAGCAGGCCGTTGTCTTGGCGTTGACCCTGCAGACGGTCTCCTTGCCTGCCGGCGCGTTGCAGCCCAGGTCGGCGCAGGCCAGCGAGGTGCAGTACCCGCCCGGGAACTGGTCGTCGGAGTTTCCGCGCAGGCAGGTCCCGCCGCGGCAGTTGATGTCGGCGGCGCACGGCTCGCCGTCGGCGGCGCCGTTGGGGTTGCGGACGGCGGTCTGCTGCTCCTGCGGCAGCTCGACGCAGGCGCCCCCGCTGCCGCCCTCGATCGACTGGCAGGTGTAGCCGAACCGGCACTGGGCGTTGGTTTCGCACGCCTTGAAGCAGGCCGACGCGGTGGCGTCTTCATTCGTCGCCAGGCAGACACCGCCGGCGCCACAGTCTGCCGCGCTCTCGCAGTCGAGCGCCGAGCAGTACCCGTCAACGAAGTTCGTCAGGCAGGTCCCGGTGGCGCACTCCGACGCGTTGCCACACGGCGCGCCGACGGTCCCCGCCGCTGAGTAGGTGTCGCTGAGCCCGTTCGGCAGGCAGACCTGCGCGCTTTCGACGGCGAGGCATGAGTACCCATCGCGGCACGGGACATCCTCAGAACAGGTCTCGAAGCAGAGGTTGCCCTGCGACTCGAACGGCAGGCACTCGGCACCCCACAGGTTCGAGCAGCCGCTGGTCTCGCACTGCGCCGTGGTGCAGTAGCCCCCGGTGAAGCCGTCTGCCGCGGTGAGGCACTTGCCTCCGAGGCAGTCTGTGTCGGCGGTACAGGCCGCACCGTCGCTGATCGAGTCGAGGTACTGCGAGAGCACGTCGCAGCCCGACAGCAGGAGCGCGAAGGGGGCGAGGACCGACAGGAGCCGCAGGCGGGTCTTCATCATGGCAGCTGGGGGAGCGGGGCTTGGCCGGCCGTGACCGGGCTGTGGAGCGCGACGGGCGCCACGACGGATTGTTCACGCCGCGGGCACTTCGGCTGGGGGAGCGGCTACTGGTCCAGACGTTCGACCGCCTCCTGGATGCGCCGACCCGTCGCAGAATCCCGCGACATGATCGCGCTGCGCGCGGTCCGCCAGCGCACGTTCGCGGCCTCGAGGTAGCGCGCGAGCTCGACCTCGTACTGTCGCCGCTCGCGTCCCCGAAAGGCCGCGAACCGCGACTCGAGCGCCCTTGCGTTCGCCAGCATCTGCGCCCGGTTCGTCGCGAGGTAGGCCACCAGGCGCGAGAGCGCCTGCGCCGGATCACCGACCTGCGCCTCGAGGATGGTCGACATCTCGTCGAGGTAGGTCACGGCCGCCGCCTCGTCAGACCCCATCATCAGGTACGTCGGCTGGGCGACCGCAGGCGGGCGCGGTTTCTGCGGACCGCCGCACCCGGCCGCTCCCGCCAGCAGCGACGCCGCCGTGAGGCCGATCGCGAACCCGCGCTGCACGCTTCGAAGCATCGCGGCTGCGTACCGCCGGACGGGCCCGCAAGTCAACGTGAGGCGTCAGGCGTACACGCCCCGGAGCATCTCCCCGACGTTCGCCGCACGCCTGACGCCCGCGACCTGCAGCCCCTGAAGCGGCTCGCTCCCGTCATGCAGCAGCAGCGAGTGGCCCAGCGACAGGCCGCACCGGCGTGCCAGCTCCCAGGCCGGGCGCGGGTCGGACGCATCGGCAAGCTCGAGCAGCGCAGCCGGGCGGACCCCAACGCGCAGCATCGCCTCGACCGCGGCCTCGCGCACTCCGGAGTCCGCCGGCAGCCCCTTCAGCAACAGCACCGGGACCACCCGGTAGCCCAGCCCGTGCTGGTCCCGGACCACCGACGCGATCTCCCAGCCCAACCGGCGGTCCCGGACCAGGCTGGCGGGATCCAGCACGACGAACAGTGCGGCGTCTCTGCTCGACATGGGGCACCTCTCGGGCGGGGTGGTCGTCTCGGGGCAGCGCCCCACTTCCCTCCCCTGCAACCTTCGCGCCACGCCCCGCGCCGCTACGCGCCCCCGCGCAGCAGCCGCGCCCTCACCTCGGCAACCTCGCCCAGGCTGCCCACCGGCGCCGCGCACGCGCGGCCCGCGCAGACGAACCACTGCCACGGCTTCCCCGGGCCGCGCGCCTCCGCCAGATCGGACCGCAGCGGCGACTCGAGCACCTCGCCCTCGCGCAGCAGGACCACCAGGTCGTCGGCACCCACCACCTCGCCGAGCCGCTCCCTCGCCCGCGCAACATCGCGTTCGGGCGTTCCGCGCGCGGCCACGCCCACCACCGTCACGAGTCCACGCCAGCCGTTCGACACCACCCGCAGGAGCGTCGCGCAGCCGCTCGCCGACATTGCCACCTCTGCCCCGTGGCGCGACAACGCCGCGACGATCAGGTCGGTCCATTCCGGGCGGTCCACCAGCTCGCCCATGCGCTGCAGCGCCAGCAGCGCCGCACCCACCGCGCTCGGCACCGCCTCGTCCATCGCAGAGCGTGGCTGCACGCAGAGTCGCTCGCCGTCATGCGGAGCCA
>JBILLP010000087.1:0-9152 GCA_044376025.1 Bradymonadia bacterium | reverse complement strand
CTCGAGACCTTCGCGGGGCTTGCGGGGCTTGGTCGGCTCCTCGACGCCGTTCGCCGCGGCGAACCCAACTACGCACTGGGCTGCACGCTCGGTCGAGCGAACGCACGCGTGGCGGTGCAGCGCGCGGAACATCCGGAGGCGCTCGGGGTCGAGGTCGCCGCGACGCTGCAGCTTGCCGCTGCCTCACGCGGCATGTCGTTGCCGGTGGTCGAGGCCGTTGCCGACGTCATGGCGGGGCGCAGGGCCCCCTTCGAGGCGCTCCAACCCCTGTACGGACTCTAGGGCCATGCACGGAGGCTCGCGTCGGGGGGCTCGGCTCATCGCGCTGGCGGTGTCTGGCACGGCGGTGGCCTGTCACCAGGCGGTCTCGGTCCCCGCAACGTCGCTGGTTCGACTCGCCTCCGAGCGTCCGGCGGCGTCTCGAGCGTGGCTCGCGCGGTGGGGCGCCGACCTGTGCCGCGGCACCGATCGCAGCGCCGTGCCGGACCCGTGGCAGGCGCTCGCGACGTGGGGTTGCGCGACCGGTGTGATGCTGCCCGCGCTGCGCGAGGACTCCGACGGCACGCTCTCGCTCGAACCAGGCCCGCGTGTGGTGGGGAACCTCGTCGTCGGCTCCTTGCAGTCGCTCGAACGCCCCTCGGCGACCTGTGGCCCACCGGACAGCCCGGCGAGCGAAGCGCTCGCTTTTGCGCTCCGGGGCGGAGACGTTCGGTTGGCGGTCCCTTCAGGTCGATGCTGGCTCGAGGACTCCTCGGGCTGCTCGACCTGGACCAGCGAGGGTGAGCCGGTGGCGCTGCGCGTCGTCGAGGGGCCGGTCGTGCTTGGATGCGCCAACCCGCTGGGTCAGCCACCCTTCGCTGCGACGCCTGAGGTCGAGGCTTCGCCGCTGCTTGTGCTGCCGAGGCCGGAGTCGACGCAGGTTGGCGTGTTCATCGGGTCTGAGGGGGGGGCGATGCGGAGTTCGAGCGATCCGACCTGCGTCGGGTTCTTCACGAGCCACCCTCAACTCACGCTGCTGCTCGAGGCGGGACGCACGGTGCGCGTCTCCGCAGAGGCCCAGTTCGACTCGACGCTCGAGGTCAGGGACGCTGACGGGCACTGCTTCTGCTCCGACGACGCCGAGGACATCCACCCTGCGCTCGAGGTCACCGGTCCAGGCCGGTTCGAGGTCTCTGTCGGGATGTTCGAGGACGGGGGAGGCGGTGGCGTCGCAACCGTTCGGGTTCGCGAGGTCGAGCCCACTCCCGAGGACGGGGAGTAGGGCGGAGCTACGTCCCGTAGCGCGCCGCGAACATCACACCCTGCTCCAGCCTCGCCGCAAGCCGAAGCACACGGCGTACCTGAGTCCACCACTCTGCAAGCAACTCGGCCTCAGCCTCCGAGAAGACTTCTCCCTGGTCGGCCTCGACCATGATGCGCTTGAACTCACGCGGCGTGAGTGCAGAGATGGCGTCCTGGATGCGAAGGACCTCGTCGGGCATCACTGCCGCCCTCCACACCTCGCTCGACGTCGCCCACGGGACGGTTCGATCGGAGACGTAGGTGAAGAAGGTGTAGATCTGCTCCGCGAAGTCGTCGTTCCAGCCGTAGATGAACGAGGAGCACTGGTGAAACAGCGCCGTGTGGTCGTCGAGCGTCGTCACCTCGTCGGCAGCAACGGCCTCGAGCAGGTGCCCCGCGGCGAGGCGGTTCCACCTGCCTGACGCCAGGGCGACCTCGATGCGCTCAAGCTGGTCGACCGCGACCTGCCTCCGAGCCTTGTCTTCAACAGCCGCGACGACGGTCTTCAACGTCGCGATCGCCTCGCTGGCCGAGGACGGCTTGCGGGCGCGCTCGGCAGACTGGCTCAGCGGACCCGTGAACAGCCGATGATCAAGCACTCCCACGATGAACGAGAGTGGGCGAATCGACTCATAGGTCCCGGACTCAGACATGAGGTCTCTCTGCAGCGGTGCGAGACTTCGTGTTCGTGAATGCCTCGTCGGCGTAGCGAGTGGAGCGTGGTCTGCAAAGCACGATTGCACTCGCCGGGACTGTGTGGGTGGGTCAGCGCCTGCGTCGCCGCACTCCGACCACCGCCGACAGCGCCGCCAGCAGCGACAGCCACCCTGCCGCGGGTGAGCCCGTGGCAGAGCACCCATCGGCCGGCGACAGCGAGCCGCCGATTGTCTCCGGCGTCGTGTCGCCACCCGACGTGTCGCTGGAGGCATCCTCGTCTGTGTCGCCGCCATCGGGAGTCACGTCGGGGGTGTTCACACGGAGCCTGAACGAGGCCGACTCGCCGAACCAGACCGACTGGGAGAAGCCGTCTTCAGCGCGGGCGCGCCAGAAGTACCGACCCGAGTTGATGCCGTCGAAGGTGACCGACGTGGTGCCGTCTTCGCCCTCACGAACGCTCGCGCGCCTCGCGATGACGGAGCGGCCCTCGGCGTCAAGCATGATCTGGAACTCGTAGGTCAGGACCTGACCCTCATCGGGGTCGGTCGAGTTGGACAGCGTGAGCGTGACGCTCGGGTCGTCACTGACGACGGTCTCACCTCCCCTCGGGGAGAGAGCAGCCGGTGCCGAGGGCGGGGTGTTATTGCCCGACGTGGTGAACGCCGCCTCGGCCCAAGCCGACACGGAGCCGCCGTCGGTCGCGCGAACGCGCCACCGGTAGCCGGCGGTCGGCTGCAGCGTCACCGGCACGGTGACCTCGGCGTTCACGCCATCGGGCGAGACGACGCCCACAAAGGGCGACAACGCGCGCTCGAAGTTCACATCCGCGGCGAGCGTGAAGGCTCCCTCGTAGGTGACGGGGTCACCCTCGGGGTCGGTCGAGGCCGCCCAGCGCAGGATCACCTGCGATGTGGGAGAGATCACGGCACCATCGACCGGGGCCAGGATCGTCGGGACCTTCGGGGCACCGACCAGGAGGTCCACCCTGAAGGTCCCGATCGCGAACTGCCCGTAGTCGCGACCGTCGGTGGCGCGCGCCCTCCAGAGGTAGACCTGACGGTTCTCGAGGTCGGCCGAAGGCGTCACGCTCGTGACACCGCCCGAACCCTCAGCGACGTCGAGGAACGCCTCGACCAGGCTCTCCGCAACAGGGCTGGTGCCGCGGTAGAGCGTGAAGTCATAGCGAAGCCTGTTGCCCTCGGGGTCGGTCGCGTTGCCGATGACCAGCTCGGGCTTGGTGGTGGCGACGGCCCCGATGGGCGCGACAACCGTCGGCGCCGAGGGTGCCTGGTTCGACACGTTGTAGAAGAAGCGGCCGGCTTCGGACCACGGACCGACGACATCGTCGGTCACGCCCCGGACCCGCCAGAAGTAGGTCGAGTCGTCGGCGAGGGTCACGTCGAAGGCAACCACGGTGTAGGGCCTGTTTGCATCTTCAGCGACGTCGGTGACCTCCGAGATCGGGGCGCCGTCGGCGGTCGGCTCCTGGTCCCAGAGCTCAAGCGCGTAGGAGACGACGTCGCCGTCGGGGTCATCGACGTTGTTGAAGGTGACGCGGATCACGCGCTGGCCCCACTGCTCGTCGTTGATCGGCGTCACGAGGGCCGGGGCTGGTGGCCCTGAGAACTCAGTCGGGTTTGTGCCGTCGAAGCACTCGTCCGAGGTCGGCAGGCCGTCGAGGTCCGGATCTGACGAGTCATCGGCCGGGTCGGTGATGTCGAAGCCGGAGTCAATCTCGCAACTGTCGGGAGCTCCGCCGTCGTCGGTGTCGGGGATTCGAAGCCCGATGTCCCACGACTCGGTCGCGGTCCCACCGTCGGAGTCGGTGACGCGGATGCTCGCCGAGGTGCCTGTGTACACCCCCCGCGGCGCGTCCCACGTCAGCAGGCCGGTCGGGCTGATTGCCATCCCTTCGGGTCCGGTGACGACGGCGTAGCTCATGGTGTCATTCGCGCCGGGGTCCGTCACCGTGATCGGGTACTCGTATCGCTGCCCCTCGGTCGCGACCCGGGGCGCGAGCGACGTGATCGTCGGCGCCACGTTTCGGATGCGCTGCGTCGCAGTGACCTGTCGGCTCGCGCCACCGGTGTCGGTGGCCGTCAGCGTCACCGTGAAGTTTCCATCGTCAACGAACACGTGCTCAACGCCGGAGCCTTCAGCGGCCGGTGAGCTGTCACCGAAGTCCCAGGAGAGCGTGAAGTCGTCGGGGCCCGGGTCCGTCGCGATACCGACGAAGCGCACCGTGGAGCCCTCCGCGGCCTCGACGAGGGGGCGGATGACAGGGGTCGGCGCGATGTTGCGGAAGTCGATGACGAAGCGGTTCGTGGTCGAGGCTCCGTCGTCATCGGTCGCCGTCACGGTGACCGTGTAGCGACCGAGTGCCGGGAACCTGTGCGTCGTTGTCGGCCCGGTTGCGGGGGCCGAGCCATCGCCGAAGTCCCACGTGATGGTCACGGTGTCGCCGGTCACATCGGTGGCGGTGGCTGCAAGCGATGCGACCTGGCCTTGGTCCAGCGTCCGGTCGGTGCCACTGTTCAGCAGGGGCGCGACGTTGACCACCTCGACCGGGGCGGCCGCCACCGACGAGAGCCCGCTCGCGTTGGTCACACGAACCGAGACGAGGCGGGTCGTCGGGCCGTCGAAGTTTGTGCCCACGACGGAGACTGAGATCCCGGTGCCGTCATCGAACGAACCGTCGTTGTCGAGATCCCACGCGTAGGTGAGGAGTTCTCCAAAGGGATCGAAGCTACCGGTGGCAGACACCGCAAGCGTCGTGCCCTCGTTCATCGTGTAGGGGCCGTCGAGCCGCGGGACGGGCACTCGACCCACGCGGACGAACTGGTTCGCCAGGTACTCGATCCGGTCGGCGGTGAAGTCGCGATCGCCGTCGTCAGGGCTCAGCTCGCGGGGCGCGAAGCCGTTCCAGATGAGCGTGCCGCTGCGGAGCAGTACGGTCGCGGCGCTCCCGCGCACGTTGTCGAACTTGGCGCCGGTCACACCGCCCGAGGTCGCCGTCTGCCGCAGCTGGTCGACCGAGTCGGCGTAGATGCCTGAGCCCTCTGCGAGCACCTCAGGCACGAAGCTCGGTGCATCAAACAGGCCGGCAGGGTCAACGGTCGGTCGGGCGGAGGGGCGGGACAGCGTGCGGGGGCCCTGCACGCTGGGCTCGGACACGATGATGCCGAGCTCGGTCGCCCGGTTCGAGAAGGCATCGAGGTTCGTGAAGGCGACAATCAGGCCCGAGAAGCCTGCGTTCCAGGTCATGAGCCGCGACCAGATCTCGTCGGACATGATGAGGTCGGTCGAGCTTCCGTCGACGGCAATCTGCTGTTGGCCTCCGGCGTCGAACGCCTCGACGAAGCCTGAGCCGTCACTGACGACGACCGCACGCAGGCCGGCACGCTCCGCGGCCTCCGCCAGCACCGAGTCCCGCGATGTGTCGTCATCGAGCACCAGCGCAAACTGCGGCGAGAGCACCGCACCGATCTGAGACTTCAACAGGTCAACGATGTCGGGCCGACCGTTGGTGTCGGTGTCGCTCCCGCCAACCTTCTCCGCGGAGAACCCGTTGACGAGCGTGCGTCCATTGTTGGTGTTCAGGATCGCCGTGAGCGTCGCGGAGCCACCGCCCCCGTCAGCGTTGGCCACGACGGAGCCCCGCCCCGTCAAGAAGAGGTCGCAGCCAAAGGGGGCCGAGGCACCGGGGTTCGGCGCAAGCGATGACGGGATCGCCTCGGGCGAGCTGAAGATGCGTCCGAGGTGCGATGACTCGCGCTGGATCCTGGGAGCGGCTCCGAGGATGTCCCCGGGCGAAGCGCCCAAGATCTGCAGCCAGTCGGCCCGGTCGCCGATCGCACCACCCGCTGCCACGATCGGCGCATCAACGGCGGCCCAGTCCGCGACCGCCTGCCGGACATCGACACTCTCGAACGCCTCGCCCGTACCGGCCTCCACCTCCACCAGCAGCAGTTCGGGCGAGAGGGTCGACATCACGTCGAGGACGCCGTTCTCGGTCCACTCGCGAACCGGCCTGAACCCGGCCGCGCGAGCAGCCTGCTCAAGGCTCGACGTCACCGCCGGGCCGTCCGAGATCAGGAGCGCGACAGGGCCGTCCTCAGCAAGGAACGCGCCGACGTTCGCGGCAAACGCGCCTGCGTCGGCGGTCCCGTCGCCGTCGGCGTCGGCGAAGCCCTGGTCTGAGAGCACGAACGCACCGACCGCGATGCCCCCGACCGAGGGCGCCACGAGGGCAGGGCTGCCCGACGAGAAGCGGGCGAGCACCGTGGCGTCGCCGATGTCTGACAGCTCATCGCGTGCATCCAGCCTCTCAGGGTCACCCCCGTAGACGAGCTCGGCCGACGTGTACGGCTGCTGAAAGACGATCCGCTCGAACCCGGACAGACCCGGAACGACCGACTCGGCCGCGGCATCGCCCTCGGCCGCGGTCACCCCGAACACACCCTGCCAGTCGGCCGACGCATCGAGGTCCGACGAGAAGAAGAGGACGCGCCGGCCGTTGGCGGCGGCACCCTGGACCAGCGTGATCAGCTCCGGAGGCGCGGCCGCGAGATCACGGTACTCGACGTAGAGCGTCTCGAAGCTGCCCCGGCTGACGATGGCCTGCAGCCGCTCGAGGCTGGAGGCGACCGTCACGGTCTGCCCGAGCTGCCGCGCGAGCCGGGTCGCACCCCCGAGATCGGTGTCGCCGAAGGCGACGATGTCACCGACCTGCTCGTCGAGCACGAACCGGATCTCGTTGGCGAACAGCTCGACGCTGTCGAGGATGCCGGTGCCGTTCCCGTCCACGCCGAGGAAGTCCTGCGTCACGGTCGCGTTGAACAGCACGAGCTTGTCCCCAGTGAAGACAATGCCCGGCTCTGCGTTCGGCGCAGGCGGTGTCGTGCTCGAGAGGCGGGCCAACACGACACCACCGGTGACCGGAGCACAGACATCACCGTGGTCGGAGACGCGCGAGCCGGGGCGGAGCGGCGAGGCGAGCGCCGTAGCGCCCGTGCGATAGGCGAAGAGGTCGATGCCGCCGACCGGCGTGCTGTGGATGGGCAGCGGGGTCGAGATCGAGCGCGTGCAGGCGAGGCCGAGGTTGGCCTGGAGCGTCGTGGCCGCTGCCGACGTGTCGAACAGGCGTGGCGCGCTCAGGATCAGCGGTCGCTCGTGCCCGACGTGATCCGAGATGGCCGTCGTGAGCGCGCTCGAGAAGGCGGTGCTCGACAGGTCGACGACCATGAGATCGAACGGGCTCTGCGGCGCGTTCACGTCGCCGTACTCCCGCAAGAAGTCTACCTCGGTATTCGTCACCACGATGTCGGTGTCCGCGAAGCCGAGCGCTCTCGCGCCCTCGCTGGCCTCGATGGTCGCCGAGGTGTCGTCGAGGATGAGGATCCGCTCCGCGTGGGCGATGGCGGGGACGAGCGAGGCAACGAGCGTTGCAAGGGAGATGGCGATTCGAGACACGCGCAAACTCACGCTGGGGCAGGAGCGGGCTCCACGGGGACCCGCCACAAACCCCACCCCTTAGCGCATGCCTCCGATGCGAGACAACACGCTCCGACACGCGCGCGGTCCGGTATGGCGCCTCGGCTGATCAGCGCACCGCTGGCCGGTTGCCCGAGAACCACCGCAGCACCAGCTCACGGTAGAGCTCGACGCCCTTGGCGAGGTCGGCGACTGCGATGTGCTCATCGTCGCTGTGTGCCACCCGGATGTCACCCGGACCCACGAGCGTGACCGGGCAGAGGCTCGCGACGTAGGGAGCGTCGGTGTTGAAGGGCACCACGTCGGTCGGCAGATCGGTCCAGGCGGCGAGCTTCACCGGCGGGTTGCTCGCGACCTCCTCGCACCGGCAGGCATGGGCGCGGGCGAGCTCCTCGACGCGGTCCAGCAGCTGTCGCGGGTCTGACACCGCCCTGAACAGCAGCTCGGCGGCTGCGCTCGGAGCATACACGTTGGCCGCCACGCCCCCCTCGATGGTCCCGATGTTGAATCGTGTCTCGCCGAGCACCTCGTCTCGCGGCCAAGCCTCGCGGCGCAGGGCTGACAGCGCGCCGAGCAGCCGGTCGATGGCGCTCGTGCCGGCCTCGGGGAACGCCGAGTGACCGGCAACGCCCTCGGCGTGGATCCGAACCTTCAGGATGCCGCGCTGACCGAGCGCGACGAGGTTCCGGGTCGGCTCGCCCATGATGATCCAGTCGGGCCTGAACCGCGGCTCCGCAGCGGCGACCGACGCCCCGACATGGTCAACCTCCTCTCCGACGACGAGCAAGAAGCCGACCCGGTCGAGCAGCGCGGGTTCGAGGGTTCGCGTCGCCTCGACCATGGCGAACAGCACCCCCTTGGTGTCACAGGCACCCCTGCCCCGGATCAGGGGGCCATCGACCCGTGCCCCGAAGAAGGGGGGCACGCAGTCGACGTGGGTGCAGAAGACGACGCACGGCGCGCCTCGACGGACCCAGAGGTTCCAGCGTCCGGGTGCCACCGGCTGCCGTTCGCATCGCCACCCCGACGCCTCGAACATGCGCTGGAGCTCCGCAAGCCAGGCCGCCTCGCGCCCCGAGGTGCTGTCGGTGTTGATCCACTGGAGAAGGGTCGAGACATCCATCCGATTCACCGCTTGGTCAGGGGACTCCACGATGGTTCGCGCGCGCCCAGCGGCGAAGCTCAGCCGGGCCATCGAGCAACGCCAGGGGAACCGCGATCGCGTCGCGCCGCAGCGGAGCATCCTGCCATAACCCGAGCAGTTCGTCTGCTGCGAGCGGTTCGGGTCCGGCGATCCAGCCCCAAAGCCAGGCGAAGGCACCGCGCAGCTCCGCCGCGCACCAGCCGGCCTCCACCAGCCGGGCGCGCCCCGCGGAGCCGAACCGCTTCGACAGCTTGCCACCGTCGGCATCGACCAGCATCGGCGCGTGGCATGTCGCGGGGAAGACGCCGCCGAGGGCCTCGGCGATCGCGATCTGCAGCGGGGTCACATCGAGCAGGTCCCGCCCGCGCACCACCTCGGTCACCCCCATCGCCAGGTCGTCAACGACTACGGCAAGGTGGTAGGCGGGGAGCCCGTCCCGCCGAACGAGCACGGGGTCCCCCGGATACGTAGCGATGTCGACACGCAGATCTCCTGCGAGCGCATCGTGGACGACCCTCGTGCCCAGCGCCCTGAAGCGAAGCGCGTGGGGCGAGCTCGAGGCGCGGGCCCACGACTC
>JBILLP010000537.1:0-2861 GCA_044376025.1 Bradymonadia bacterium | reverse complement strand
CTTGTCCGACGGGGCAGCCTTGAGCGCGGCGCGCTCGAGGTGGCGACGGCGGACCTCGGTCTCCGTCAACTGCACCGGCTTGACCTGCGCGATGACATTCGCGTTGGGGTCGGCGGCCGCGGAACCGACGGCAGCGCCGCGGACCCGCTCCTCGATGCGCCGTCTCCCGGTCGAACCCGCATCGGCGAAGTCGGCCTCTGATGAGGGTGGAGGCGGCGAGGTCGCCGGGGCCGCCGCGGCGGCGGCCGGCACCGGTGGTGGCGGTGCCGGGTTGGTGGTGCCTGCGAGGGTGCTCCGGATTCGGTCCCCCGGGGCGAGCCCGAGCGCCCGGGGTTCTACCGGCGCCACAAGGGGGGCACCGATGGACACACGTGGACCGACGGAGACCGGCCCCATGGTGTCATCGAAGGCGAGGGCCCGGCGGCGAACCTCGATCTCGGGCTCCGCGCCGACGGCGCCGGACAGCACCGCGGGACGCCTCGTGTTGTGCTCGCCGAGGGCCTTCACGACGTCGTCGGGGAGGACGAAGCCGTGGACCACCGCATCGATGACCCCATAGCGGACGGCATCGTAGCCGGGTGATGCCATGTCGACGACGGGCCCCGAGATGGCTCGTTCGTCGGGGTCTCGCAGCAGTTGCAACGTCGGGAACGAGGCCTTCGCCTCGGACTCCGGGACCGCAACGACGACGGCCGTCCAGCCGGTGGTCGTACGGACCACCGTCCCGCGGGGGTAGATTCGGAGTACGCTGGCGAGCATGTCGATACAGAGGTGGGCGACCGGCCCGACGAAGGAGCGCCGAAGCCGGTCGATCGCGTCGTCAGGGGTCGTACGTTGCTGTGTCCGGATCTGGAAGGTCAGCAGGTCATTGAATCTCCACGCGACGGCGAGGATCAGTGGCTCGACCCCTGCGGATGGTGGCGCGTCGCCGGCATCGTCGGCCTGGGCCAGGGCCTGCTGCGCGTCGAAGGTCACCACGGCACGGTGCAGAGACTCGTCACGGGCCTTGGCGGCACCGAGGAGGACAACGGCACTGCTGGCAGCGACGTGGCTGCGCTGCTCCGGGGTGAGGGGAGGAAGCACCGTGCGCGGGGAGTCGGCGGTCAAACCTGAGACGCGCGGACGCCCTGACTCGAACAGCAGTGCCTCCATGGCAAGCCGAGCAAGAACCCTACGGTTCTTGGTAACTTGCAGGCCCATTGCAACAGCAAGGATTGCTGTATGCACCGCGCGTCCCGCCTCGTCCTGGTTCAGCCGTCGCATCCGGGTGATGTCGAGCACTGCACGCAGATCCATCTGCGCGAGCACGACGAGCTCGTGTGCAAGGCGCTTGAGGATGTCGGGCACGGCGAGGTCGCCCTGCCGCAGTGTCTCGAAGGCCCGACGCATCAGGACCACCGCGAAGGTGTAGGCCCTGACGGCGCGCTCATTCGGGGTGAGGTCAGACGCCCGGACCCCGACGACGTGCTCCGGATCGATGTGTCGCAGCCTGACGAGCGAGGCCCCCGTGTCGGCGAAGGAGATCGACTCATTCATCGCGCGCCACTTGCGCGCGAGGAACTCCACGAGGACCTGCACATCGGCGTCGGTCGCGCCGGCGCTGATCCAGATCTCGTTGTAGCCAGTCTTCTCGAGGAAGCGGGCAAGCTCGAGCGCCGTCTCGTAGACTTCGCGAGGCGCCTTGAGGAGCTTTCCGTTCACGAAGACGGTGTCGGACAGGAACAGCACGCTCATGCCCTCGAGGCCGGCGGCACCGATCCCCTCGAAGAGGCGCGTGGCCTCGCGGATGGACCGCCCGACGGCCTCGTTGTTCGGCAGGTGGAGCGTCGCAGTCCGGAACAGCCGGTAGAGCTGCCCGACCACGGCCTGCAGGAACTGCGCGTCGATTGCCCTCGGTGCGCTCACTTGCCCCCCTTGGCCTTGCGGGCATCGAAGCGGGACATCGCCCGCACGGCAGCGGCGCGGAGCTCGCGGGTGTTCCACCACCAGGGCTTGGCGCAGGCGATCATCGTCGCGCGCGCCTCCTCGGACGATGCCGTCTCGCCGAGCAGATCGACGGCGAGGATGCGCGACGTATCGACCTTGTCATCGGGGAGTGCTCCATGGCGGTTGGCCATCTCCATGAAGGTCTTCTCTGCCAGCGCGGGCTCGAGCCGAGCGGCGGCCATCAGGAGCGCATGCCGCTCTGCCAGCGGCAGGGCGTGGAACTTGGCGTCGGACGAGACCTCGACGAGCACGGGAGCCGCGGCCTTGATCGAGAAGCGCTGCACCAGCCGGAGGCACTCACTGCGGAGCTTCGCCTCATCGGACCGCGACAGCGCCGCGACCTCGGCAAGCACCGACTCGGGCGACCGCTCGCACCGGATCTCGAACGCTCGGAGCCGAGCCGCGGCGTGGGCGCTTCGCGCTGCCCCGGCGAGCGCATCCGTCGCAGCCGTCGTCCTCGAGTCCGCGAGAAGGTTGACCAGCCGGAGCGCAAGCGCCTCGTCGGCCATGCCGAGCAGGAGGACAAGCCGGGACTCCCTGCCCGCGAGGTGTCGCGAGAGGTACTCGAGGAGCAGCGCGCTCAAGCGTTCCGACCTTGCGACGCGCACCGCCTCGACCGCTGGCTCGAACAGGCGCTCGTCGGCCGTCGAGAGGATGCTCTCGATGTCAAAGAGCAGCCCCCCGAGCGCGACGGCATCGGTCGCGTCGAGACGCCTTGCGAGTGTGAAGAGCCTGCCCACCACCGGTTCGGTGACGGTGATCGCAAACACCCTGTCTGCGCTGGGACCGCGACCCAGGCCCTGCAGGATGCGGGCGAGCGTCTCGATGCCCTCGCGGCCGTCGCCCTCGTCGAACCGGTCTGCGACGAGGGTCCT
>JBILLP010000536.1:0-2863 GCA_044376025.1 Bradymonadia bacterium | reverse complement strand
GGCTCATGCGGCCACGCTGCAGGTTGGCCAGCACCGCACGCATGAGGCCGCGGTAGTCGAACCCGGGATGCCGGTAGAAGTCTGCATCCTCTGCGGCGAGGATGGCGTGGCGCATGTGCTCCGGAACCCTCGCGAAGGGGATCACCGTGCGCCGAATGAGGTCGCTGCCGACAAGGGTGGCGATCACGTCGCCGTCGGCCGCGAAGACGCGGCTCACCTGCTGCGGGCGGTAGTCCTGCAGGCGGCGGATGTCGGGCAGGTCCCGGGTCCAGGTCCACACGACGCCCGACACAGCGAGGCACGCCGCGACCGCTACTGCCAGCAGCATGCCCACCAGCCGTAGGACCCACCGCATCACGCTCGGCTTCTGCATGAGGGAACCGGCGCTAGGGGACCGAAGCGGGCTCTTCGGCCTCGAGTGTCAGCCAGCGGAGCGTGGCGCGGCCGCCAGCCTCCTGACCCGCGAAGTAGATATCGAACCTGCGACTCGCCTCGGCCTCAAGCCAGGCAGCGGCGTCGGCACCGCGGGCAGCGTCACGAACCCGCTGCGCGTGCGTGAACCTGAAGAAGGGCTGCGCGGCCAGCGCTCGCGAGGGATCGACAGGAATCTCGACGTCGACCTGCCCCTGTTCGAGGATCCGGTACCCGATGACGGTTGGCGAATCGTCTCCCCCGCCGAGCTCCTCGCCGAGCGCCTGCGTAAGCGCCGGGTCGCTCGAGGCCCAGGCTGCATCGACGAGGGCGTCGCACCACGGCGGGGGCCCCGCCCCTTCGAACCATGCCACCAAGACACGCCCGCCCACCCTCACGAAGGCGTGGATCTGCTCGGCGCGCAGTGCGGCCGCGCCACGCGACGGGAGCGGGGTTGCGACGATTGCCCAGTCGAGCACGCGCGGCGCCAGCCCGAGCCCGGGAGGCGAAGCCGCCTTGAAGAAGAGCCCGGGGATGGGCGCAAGTCGCTCCCTGGCGCGGTCGAGGAGCGCGAGGTCGGGCTCGTACACCATGGTCCGCCGGCGGCCTGGCAGCCGCCCAAGCAGGTCGGAGGCCCCCAGACCGGTCCGCACATCGAGGAGTGCCCCATTGCCCGAGGCCTCCACGGCAAAACCACTCCCCAGGATCGCACGGGCTAGCGGGAGATCGAGCACCGGCGAGAGTCCCGTGTCCCAGGTCTCCGTGTCGAACACGGGCTGCTCCATCGAATTACCCCCGGAAGGTGTGCAGATAGCCGTCGCCCTTGACCGCCCGGCGGGTACCATCGGGGTACACGAGGGTCAAGGCGGGGCCGCCGGGCAAGACCCGGCCGACCCGCAGCCAGCCGGGTCCCGGGCAGCCTACCGCAGTCGCCAGGCGGCAGTAATCGTCTCCGCCTGACAGCACTGCGGCCTCTGAGATCTCGCCCGGAACGCCCCGTGCCTCGAGCTGGGCCACTGCCTCCCACGGAGCGTCCAACTCAACATGCACGCCCGAGGCCTCCGCCAGGCGCCCGGCGTCGCGGAGCAGGCCGTCACTGACATCGATGCAGCACTCGATTGCCGCGAGGGCAGACGGCTCGATGCGACGCGGCCGCGGGCGACGATGCCATTCGACCAGCCCAGGGTGCAGCGCGTCGACGCCCTCGCGGAGCGCCCAGAGACCGCATGCCGCATGGCCGAGTGGACCATCGACCCAGAGCGCCTGGCCAGGCGCGGCCGTGTCGCGTCGCACCACCCTCACACCCGGCCGCCCGAGCATCGTCACCGAGAGCACGCAGCACCCGCTCATCCCGGAGACCGCGGTGTCCCCCCCCATGAGCCGCGTCGTTCCAAACTCCGTTGCGGCGGCGACGAAGCCATCGACCAGCTCGGCTAGCTGCTCGGCGCCGAACGTGGACGGGAGCACCAGAGAAAGGAACCACGCATCGACCTCACCTCCCATCGCCCAGATGTCGCTGGCGTTCCGTGCGATGAGCTTGAAGGCCACGTCGCTCCACGTGCTCCAGTCCCGACGAAAGTGAACCCCCTCGACCATGGAGTCCGTGGTCACGAGCACCCGCCCCGGGGTCTTCACCAGCGCCGCATCGTCGCCAATCCCGATCTCGCCCTCCTCAACGTGGCAGAGCCGCGCCGCCAGCGCGCGGATCACGTCGAGTTCGGTCACGGACCACCCGACAACGAGCGGGTGTAGAGCCACATCTTCACGAGGATGCCCATCGCCCCGAGGCAGAGGATGACCGCGACCGCGACCACGAACTGCTTGATGCGCGCCGCCTGTGCCTGGATCGAGGCTCGCCCATCCTGGGTCAGCGCCTTGATCACCGCCTGTGCCTGTGCCGCCAGCTTCGCGAGCGCCGCTGCGGCTGCCGCGTCGTCGGGATGATCTGCGAGGTGCAGACGGTAGAGGCGGATGCCGTGGTCGAGCACCCCGGCACGGAGACACGCCTCGCAGAAGGCATCGTGCTCGCCCGTCGTGCGGGGTCCAGACATCAGCTTCGCCCACGCCGTGTCGACGCGGGCAACCGACGCGCGCTTCTCGAGGGGAATCTCCTCCCAAGGTCGGCGACGCTCCGCGTTCTTGAAGACCAGGCCGCACTTGTGACAGGCCTCGTCGTCATACTGGCGATGCCCGCACTTGGGGCACTTCACCGGCGGCAGGTCCGCGACGTCGAGAGCAGCCCCCGGCGGAGCGACCCCAGCAGCGGCGCTGTCCGGAGCCGCCGCACCGGGCGCCTTCGCCGTGACAGGTGGCTCGACGACCGGGCCCTCGCCTCCCGCGGGGGGCACGGCCGCGGGAGCGCCGAGCGCTACCTCCGCACCGCAGCGGCCGCAGGCGAACATCACGGAGTCAGGCCCGATCCGGAGGGCCTCGGGGCCCGATACGGCCCCGC
>JBILLP010000535.1:0-2866 GCA_044376025.1 Bradymonadia bacterium | reverse complement strand
GCGAAGCATGGGTTCCTCGTGGGGAGTGGAGCCGACTAGGCCACCTGCGGCCTGATCGGAAGCGATGTGCGATGACGCGCCTGCGGCACCGCTGTCGCGCCTGCTGGCCACTTCTGGATGCGGCCCTACATGCCTCTGGACGGCAGCCCGCATCGGAATAGGGTGTTGGACCTGTCCGTTCCGGCCAGAGCCCTCTGCACGAGCAATCGCGAGGCGTCATGCGAACGAGGTTTTCAAGGGGTCTGGTGACGTGGGTTACGGTCATCCTCGTGGTCGTGACCGCGGCAGCGGGCGTGTATGCGGCAGAGCCCCCGCTCTGGACCGATGGCCGGTCTGACGGGAGCCGCGAGGAGCGGCCCCTCACCTTCGGTACCTTCAGGGAGCTCGCGGCGCAGGTCTCCCCTGCGGTTGTGTCGATCGAGGTGCAGCTCCCCAACGCGCGCCGACGCGGTCCGAGCAACGAGCCCGACGCCCAGGGGACGGGCTTCTTCATCAATGCCGAGGGCTACGCGGTCACCAACCGCCATGTCGTCGAGGACGCGCTGCGTATCGACGTCGTCACCGACGAGAAGCGGCGGTACGAGGCGCGGGTGATCGGCGCCGACGAGAACACCGACCTTGCGCTCATCAAGGTGGAGTCCCCGTCGCCGGTGCCGTTTGCAAGGCTTGGCGACTCCGACCGCGTGCGCCCCGGCGACTGGGCCGTCGCGATCGGCAACCCGCTCGGGCTCAGCCAGACGGTCACCGCCGGCATCGTGTCGGCGATCGGGCGCCGCGACGTCAGGCCCGGCGGCCGTCAACTCTATGAGGACTTCATCCAGACTGATGCATCGATCAACCCTGGCAACTCCGGTGGGCCGCTCATCGACATCTACGGGAACGTCATTGGCGTGAACTCAGCGGTCGCCCGGGCCAACACGATCGGTTTCGCGATCCCGATCAACGTCGTGAAGACGCTGCTCCCGCAGCTCAAGGCCGGTGTCATCGAGCGTTCGTGGCTGGGTGTGCGCGTGCAGGACCTCACCCACGAGCTCGCCCAGAGCCTCGGCCGCGGCGAGGTCAAGGGGGCCCTCGTCGGCGACGTCGTGTCAGGCGGGCCTGCGGAGCGCGGCGGGCTGAAGGCCGGCGACCTCATCCTCAAGTTTGGCGAAGACGAGGTCGACGACTCCGGCGAGCTCCGCTGGCTCGCCTCGGTCGCCGGCATCGGCAATGAGGTGCCTGTCGTCGTGTGGCGGGACGGGCGCGAGACGCAGGTTCGTGTGACGATGGGGCGGTTGCCCGGGAGCGGCTCCTCGCCGCAGGGGCGTGAGCGCTCGGAGCGTGCGCCCTCACCCGATGCACACTCGGCGGTCGGCGTGGTGGTCGCGCCCGTCACGCCGGCGCTTGCGGAGCGCTTCGGGATCTCCGCGGAGCGCGGGGGCGTTGTCATCGTGGACTTCCCCGACGGTTCGAACGCTTCTCGCGCGGGGCTGTCGATTGGTGACGTGATCCGCCAGGTCGGTCGGATCGAGGTGAACACCCTCGATGAGTTCAAGCGCGCGACCAGCGGGATTGAGCCGGGCAGTGTCGTCCGCATCCGTGTCCAGCGCGGCGACGCCACGGTGTTCGTCGCCTAC
Organism: Bradymonadia bacterium; assembly: GCA_044376025.1. Classification (GTDB taxonomy): domain Bacteria; phylum Myxococcota_A; class Bradymonadia; order REDH01; family REDH01; genus JBILLP01. The sequence continues at coordinate 1,250 of JBILLP010000535.1, read as the reverse complement.
TCGCTGCCTCGCTGATGAGCACCGGCGCGGTGGTGATGGCTCGCCCGATCAGGTTCAGCCAGCTGGTCGGGCACGCGGAGACGCTGCGCAGGATCGAGGCCGCCGAGCGGGCCGGGCGTCTCCACCACGCGCTGCTTTTTTGCGGCCCCGATGGGGTCGGCAAGCGAAGCGCAGGCATCGCGCTCGCCGCCAGGCTCCTCTGTGTGCAGCCCGAGCCCTGGGCACCGGGTGGCCTTGAGGCCTGCGCTCACTGCCACGCCTGCCGCAAGGTCGTGGCCGGCAGTCACCCCGACCTGTTCGAGATCTCTCCCGACGGCCGCTACCTCAAGATCGAGCAGGTGCGTGACCTTGTCACGCGCACGCGGCTTCGGCCCGCAGAGGGTGGCCGGCGGGTCATCGTCATCGACGCGGCGGAGACGCTTCGCGACGAGGCGGCCAATGCACTCCTCAAGACGCTCGAGGAACCCGGCGCCGAGACGCACTTCGTGCTCGTGACGCCGCAGCCGCATCGGCTCCTGCCGACAGTCCGCTCCCGCTGCCAGCGGATCGGCTTCGCGCCGCTCAGCCTCGTCGATGTGACAGCCGTGCTTCGCCACACCGACCCAGGCTCATCGGCGGCGATCGCGGTTGCGCGGCTTTCGGAGGGCAGTCCATCCCGGGCTCGGCTGCTCGCCGACAACCCCATCTTCGCGGGGCGCTCCGAGATCGTGACGATGCTGACCCAGCTCAGGGAGAGGAGCATCGCCGAAGTCCTATCGGTTTCAGAGTCCTGGTCGCGGAATCGAGAAGAACTCTTCGTGTTGCTCGACCTGCTCCGCACCGTGCTCCGCGACGCGATGATGGTGAGGGCGGGGGCTGCCGACCGCATGTTGCACCAGGATCTCGCCGAAACCCTGAAGCCCTGGTCGATGACCAAGCCCGTGGAGGGCTGGCTGCAGGTGCTGCAGCGCGTCGAGCAGGCCGACCGCGAGCTGCAGGGCAATGTTCACCCGCGCATGGTCGTCGAGAATCTGCTACTCACGCTGCGCGACTGACCTCACCTGGGTGTCCATGCACGCGCACAACGACTCCGAACCGCACCGACACACCGCACGGCGACGGCTCGCCAACGTCGTCGAGGTCCGTCTGCCGGGCACCCACCTCCGGGCGTCCGCCAACGCCGGCGAGACCTTCGTCGCGCCCGGCGATCACGCCGTCGTCGAGACCGACAAGGGGCCGCTGCTGGTCAAGGTGGAGTCCTGGGTTGAGAG
>JBILLP010000534.1:0-2868 GCA_044376025.1 Bradymonadia bacterium | reverse complement strand
TGCCGAAGCATGAGGAGCGTCACCGCCGTACCGATGCCCGCCGCGCCCACTGCCCAGCCGATGTTGGCGAGCATGGCCTGCGTCTCCCCGGTGCTCCTGAGGTCCTCTGCGCGGGACCGATCCAGCACGGCAGCCGAGGAGACCCGGTCGAAGTCCCGCTGTGTCGACGCCATCGCAGCCGAGGAGACGGAGCCGAGGAGCAGTCCGGCAACCCCGGCACCGCCGCTGACCCACAGCCACGTGTCAGGAGCGACGCGCCACCCTGCCTCAGACGCGCTGGGCTGCAGCGGCCAGAGGACCTCGGTCGGGACAATGTCGATGGTCACGGGCTCGACCCTCGGCTCGTAGCCCCGGAGCCGAACCTCGAGGTCGTACACGCCCGGGGCCAGCTGCCCCGCCTCGACCGGGGTCTCGCCAAGCTCGCGGCCGTCGAGCAGCACGGCGGCTCCGGTGGGCGCACTGTCGACCCGGAGCACGCCCACATCGCCGTACAGCAGCGAGCGGGCAAAGACGACCAGCTGCGAGCCCCCCGACCCCTGTACCCGGACCGACGTGGTCCGCTGCCTGACCACCGCGCCGGCCTCGAGGTCCCACAGCGTCGCCTGCAGCCAGACCGAGCCCGCGTCGCCATGGCGCACCGTCGCGAACGCAAGCAGCGGAGACTCGAGCCCCATGCGCAGCGTGTCCCGACAGTCGGCATCCTCGAGCGAAGCGCAGCCTGCAGAAAGCAGCATCTCGTCGATCGACTGGGGCGGCACGTCTGCCAGCGTGTAGGCCGGGTGAAGCTCGACCTGGGCATGGAGCGCGTCGTCGATACCCTCTGCGAGCGGATCGTCGGCGAGGTTCGATGCCGTCGCGGCGACCGTGACCCGGCGCTCCGTCGCGGCCTCCGCCGGCGCCGGGGCGGCGAGGGCCCCGCAGAGCGAGAGCGGCCCGAGCGTCAACGGTGCCCAACGAAGCGGTGCGGTGGTGCAGGTTCGCAAGCTCTTGCCCTCGCTCGATCTGCTTCGGTAGTGCCCGCGCGCCGCGGGTGCTCCATTCCCGCCTAGACTCTCGCAGCGCAGGCGATGTTTCAAGTAGAGCATCTCACAAAGTCGTTCGGTGGCCGGACGCTGTTCCGCGACCTCACGTGGCAGCTCCGGCCCGGCACCCGCGTCGGCCTCGTCGGCCCGAACGGCGCGGGCAAGACGACGCTCTTCAGGATCCTGAGCCGCGAGATGGAGCCCGATGACGGCCGCGTCACGCGACCGACCGGGTCGACCGTCGGCCTGCTTCCGCAGGAGATCGGCGACATCGAGGACATCCCGGTGCTCGAGTACGCGCTGCTCGGCCGGCCCGAGCTCGTGCGTGCGGAGGCCCGCATCGAGGCACTCGGGCATGCCATCGACGACGCGCGGCGGCGCGCGGCGGCTCCCGCGGAGCTCGAGCGGCTGACCCATGAGCTCGGCAAGGTCGAGGACGACTACCGCAACGCAGGCGGCTACTCCTTTCGAGCCGACGCCGCGGTGATCCTGCGCGGGCTGGGCTTCATGCCCGACCGCTTCGCCCAGCGTGCGCCGGCGCTGTCGGGCGGCTGGCGCGTCAGGCTCGCGCTCGCCCGGCTGCTCGTGCAGCGCCCGACCGTTTTGCTGCTCGACGAGCCGACGAACAACCTCGACCTCCCGAGCGTCGAGTGGCTCGAGAACTTCTTGTCGGGCTACGAGGGCACCGTCATCCTCATCTCGCACGACCGCTATTTCTTGAACCGCATCGCGACCGAGATCGCGGCCTTCGACCCCGATGGCTTCAAGACCTACCCAGGCAACTTCGACGACTACGTCGAGGCGCGGACGCTCCGCATGGAGGACCTGCGCAAGCAGGCGGCGGGGCAGGAGAGGGCGCTGCGCGAGACCGAACGCTTCATCGAGCGGTTCCGCTACAAGGCCTCCAAGGCCAGGCAGGTCCAGAGCAGGGTGAAGCAGCTCGAGAAGGTCGATCGCATCGAGCTGCCCAAGGACCGCAAGCACATCGCCTTCAAGTTCCCGCCGGCGCCTCCCTCGGGCCGCATGGCGCTCAAGCTGCGCCACGTTGCCAAGTCCTTCGGCGAGAACGTCGTCTACCGCGATGTGACCGTCGACATCGAGCGAGGGGAGCGGATCGCGATCGTGGGGCCCAACGGGGCCGGAAAGTCGACCCTGCTCAAGCTGGTCGCCGGCGTGATCACCCCCGACTCCGGCTCGATCGAGGTCGGTCACAACGTCGTGCTCTCCTACTTTGCGCAGCACCAGGTCGAGTCGCTGGACGTCTCGCGCACCCTGCTCGAGGAGCTCGAGGCCTCCGCGCCGATGGAATCCGTGTCGCGCTGCCGCGGCATCCTGGGAGCCTTTCTGTTCTCGGGCGACGACGCGGAGAAGCGCATCTCGGTGCTGAGCGGCGGAGAGCGGAACCGCGCCGCCCTCGCCAAGATGCTGCTTGCACCGAGCAACCTGCTGCTGCTCGACGAGCCGACGAACCACCTCGACATGGAGAGCTGCGAGGTGCTGCTCGAGGCGCTCGATGGATACGAGGGCACCATCATCGTGGTCTCGCACGACCGGCACTTCATCAACGCGCTCGCGACGCGCGTGGTGCACCTCGAGGATGGCCGGCTCACCGACTACCTCGGCGACTACGAGTACTACGCCTTCAAGCGGGCAGAGGAGCGTGCGGCTGCGACGACCGGCACGCCCGCGTCCGTCGCAGACGGTGGCGCGGAGTCGCGTGGCAATCGCAAGGAGGAGCGACGTCGCGCCGCAGAGGTGCGTGCTGAGGTCGCCCGGCGGACCCGGGAGCTCAAGGCAGAGGTCGCACGCCTCGAGGCAGAGATCGCGCGGCATGAGGCGAAGGTCA
>JBILLP010000533.1:0-2869 GCA_044376025.1 Bradymonadia bacterium | reverse complement strand
AAGGCCTACCCGTTCAGGCAGCCCGGTGAGGAGCGCGTGCTCTACCGGATTCGCCCCCGCGTGATCCACTCGATGGCGTGACCCGGCAGGGTCAGAGGTAGGGCGAGAGCAGCCGGGTGAAGCCGTCACGTACCTTGATCAGCCAGGGGCGGCCGTCGAGCTCCTCGAGCGGCTGCGGCCGCGACGTGGCGAGCCGCTCCGCAAACAGGCGTGAGAGTGGCGATACGGCCTCCTCTCCGTAGAGCTCGACGCAGTACTCGAAGTTCAGGCGCAGGCTCCGCGGGTCGATGTTCGCCGATCCGATCAGCGCCCAGGCATCATCGACCAGCACCAGCTTGGAATGGTCGAAGGGGGCGGGCACCCTCTGGATCGAGACGCCGGCGGTGATCGACTGCCAGAGCAGCGCGTTCATGGCCCAGTCCACGAAGGGCAGGTTGCTGCGCTCCGGCAGCATGACCGTGACCTCGACCCCCCTGAACCGCGCCGCGCGAAAGGCCGCGAGCAGCTCCGCGTCCGGAAAGTAGTAGGGCGTCGCGATGCGGATCGAGTTGCGCGCCAGGGTGAACGCACAGGCGAGGGTGGACTGCAGGTTCTGTGACGTCTCGTCGGGGCCCTGCGGGATGCCGCGCGCGAGCGCCGTGCCCGCGACGACCGGCTCGGCGAACCAGGCGGGGCCGTGGAGGTGCTCGTCGCGTGCGATCCACCAGTCCTCGGCGAACATGCGCATGAGGTGCCCCACCACCGGCCCCCTGAAGCGGGCGTGCAGGTCGCGGATGCGGTCGCCGACGGGCGCCCCGCGCTCGTGGCCGTGGCGGATGTTCATGCCGCCCGTGAAGCCGACGACGCCATCGACAACGAGGATCTTGCGGTGCATGCGGAGGTTGAGGTGGCGCAGCAGCCCGCGGTTCCGCGACGGCAAGAAGAGCGCCGTCTCGACGCCGCGCTGCCGGAGTGCCGCGACCGTGGACTCCCGCGAGTAGCGCGCCCCCGCCCCGTCGATCAGCACCCGGACTGCCACGCCGCGCCGGTGCGCCCGGTCGAGCGCATCGATGAACCGGCGACCGGCAGGGTCGAGGTCGAAGATGTAGGTCGAGAGCGCGATCGAGACGCCCGCGTCGTCGATGGCCTGCAGCATCGCCTCGTAGGCCTCGTCCCCGAACTCGAAGTAGGCGGCCTCGTTTCCGCGGCTCAGCGTGCGGCCGGTGACCCGCCCGACGTGTGTCGCGAGCGGCTCGAGCATGCCGATGTCGGGCGGCAGGTCGACCACCGTGGGGTGGTGGCCGCTGCGGGTGAAACCCGCCGTCAGCGCCCGCCGCCCTCGGAGCCGTGCCGCGCGGCGCTGCACGCGGTTGATGCCGAGCGCGAGGTAGAGGAACGAGCCGACGAAGGGGACGAGCATCGACAGCGCGAGCCAGCCCGCCGCCGCGCGTGTGTCACGCTTGTGTGTGACCGAGTGGATGCCCGTGCCCAGGCCGAGCAGCAGCCCCAGGACGGCGGCGAAGGTTGGCAGGATTGCGTAGAGGTCGTCGGTCACCGGAGCACGCCGTGCTCAGCGCCGCCGCCGCCGGAGCAGCAGGCCCGCGACCGCGACGAAGGACCAGGCGCCGGCGAATCCACCCGCAGCGGCGCAGCCGCTGGCGTCCTTTCGCTCGACCACCTGGCCGCCGCTGAAATCAAAATCCCTGCCCGGAAAATTCTGCGCGTACTCAGCGTTGTACTCGACCAGCTCGACGTCAGGGATTCGGCCATCGGTCCGGGCGACCGGGACCGGCTCACCCGAGGAAGCGAGCTGCGAGATCGACGCTGCGCCTGGCATCGCGTCGAGGGCGTCGCGGGGCGCGGCGTAGCTGGTCAGGATCTGCCGGCCGTCGTCGAGCGTGACGATGACCGGCGCGCTCGAGAGGTCTGGGGTGCCGGGGTCGCAGGCGAGCCGGGCCGAGGCGCGGCGCACGTTGCTGACCGTGGGGAGGTCGTCGTTGAAGGCGAAGACCGGGTCGACGGTCATCTCGTCGGCCGACAGCGAGGTGTGCAGCCGGGTGAAGTAGGGGAGCCGGTCGAACAGCGCCTGGGCGTGTCGCAGCGGCGCGGCGATCCGGGACTCGAGCTCGTCGGCACACCCGGCGGCGTCGAAGGCGCGGCCCTCGAGGTAGCTCGCATACGAGCCGATGTTGTTGAAGAATGTCCGCGCGTCGACACCCTGCGCCGCGAGCTCGGCCGGCACGGGGATGAACCGCTCCAGCACGTCGAGGAGCTGCGGGTCGGCGGCGAAGCCCTCCTGCTGCACGGCATCGACGAACGCGGCCGGGTCGTCGATCGTGGCGAGGCGCGCGGTCTGGAGCCTGCCCTCGGCAAAGAAGGCGCCCGAGAACGGCGTGGTCGGGCCGGCATACTCGGTGGTGAAGGCCTGCCCGCCGGCTTCATCCATCGCGTCGTCGATCAGCGCGTCGTAATTGTCGCCGCTGCTGAGCCAGTCGATGCGCGCCTCGTTGATCTCGACGTGCAGGTAGTTCTCGGGCACCGCGCGGGCGCCGCCGAGCAGCCCGACGGTGACGCCGAGGTTGGGCTGCGTGGCGATCGCGGTGAGCTGGATCGGGATCATCGGCTGGTCGTCGACGTACCGGAGCAGCACGGGCTGGATTTCTCCGACCGAGGCGTCCTTCTGCAGCTTGAAGGCGACGAAGTGCATCTGATCGCCCATGAGCACGTAGGGCTCGACGAGCCCGAGCGCCGCGTCGGGGATCGTGTAGTCGTTGGCGGCGAGCCAGTCGAAGAGGGCCTCGGTGTCGGTGGCCTGGAGCACGGAGTAGTCGAAGGGGCCGACCTGCGCCTGCTGCACGACGGTGACGCCACTGCCGTCCTCGTCGCGCGT
>JBILLP010000532.1:0-2870 GCA_044376025.1 Bradymonadia bacterium | reverse complement strand
CCGGAGCAGCCCCAACGAGGCTCCGCGCTCCTCGAGCTGCTCACGCACCTCGGTGGTGGTCATCTCGGTGGCATTGAAGCCGACGTCTGCGCCGACGAAGGCCCGCAGGATCTCGGAGAGCCTCAGGTGGAACTCGATCGAGGCACCACGCTCGAGCAGCCCGTCGCGCTCGAGGGCATCGAGCGCTTCGCGGGCGATCTCCTCCGATGGGCGCGGTGGCGGGGGCCGCAGCCGCTCCTCGACCGCGCGCCGGTAGCGCCGCACGAGCTGTGCGATGCCGAAACCAAGCCCGAGCGCCCCAAGCGTGCCCCCGACGATCAGCGGCCACCAGTTTCGCGTCAGAACGGGCAGCGGGTCGGGGATTGGCGCCGGCCTGAGGTCGTTCTCGTTCGCGAGGCTCGCCGGCACGGTCACCGAGACAGCGCCTGTTGTCGAGGTCGCCTGGCCGCCCTCGGGCGATGACCAGGTGAACGAGAGCCCCTTGGCCGTGAACTCGCCGGTCCTGAAGATGACCCACCGTGTGACCCACGATCCATCGGGCTGCGGCACCGGCGCGCCCGGGGCCGCCTCGAAGTAGCGGTTGCCGACAGAGGTTGCGGACACGAGCCTGAGGTCCGCCCGGTCAGCCTTGACCCGGATCTCGAACGGCCGCCCGAGCTCGACCGGGGCCTCGGGCCGCGACAGCAGCGTCACGACCGGAGGAGCCAGCGACGGCACGCCCGCCACAGCCGCTGAACCCTCTGCCGCCCCGGAGCCGCCCGCGGCGCCCGAGCCTTCGGCAGCCGCGCCCGCAGGGACCGCGGCAACCAGCCACAGCCCGACGGCGAGCCGCGCGCAACGTCGTGGTCCCGCCATCAGTGCCTCCTCGCGCGACGGCGAAACAGCTCGACCAGCGGCTCCACATAGGTGAGCTGCTCCTCGGTCAACGAGGCCTCGTCGAGGCGTCCGGCCCGGTCACCGAGCACAATCCGGGCCGCGTCGAGCCGCAACCGCCTGAAGGTCTGCTCGGTCTCTTCGAGCTGCCGCACCGCCTCGGCGCGGTGCGCCGCGTCACCGGCGCGTGGGTCATGGACCCGCTCGCGCCCCGACTCGAGGTCGGTCAGCACGAGCATGCCGCCCAGGTCGCCAAAGCCAAGCTCGTTGGCGTCGCGGAGCACGAGGGGCACGACGTCGTGGCGCTGCGACGCAATCCGGAGGTCGCGCTCGAAGGGCGGCGCGACAAAGTCCGACAGCAAGAAGACGACCGCGCGGCGCCGCGAGATGCGGCCGACGAACTGCAGCGCGGAGCCGATGTCGGTCTGCCACTCCCGCTCCGGCGGCCGCGGCCGCGGGGTGCGGCGCCCGAGCAGCCCGCCCCACCAACTCCGGGCCGGCGCCTCCTCGGCCGTTGCCGGCTCTGTCGAGGCGCCGCGCTCGTACGAGAGCAGCTCCGACACGATCCGAAGGACGTGCTTTCGCCCCTTCTTCGGCGGGATGTACCGGTGCACCCGGTCCGAGAAGACGACCAGCCCGACGCGGTCCTTGTTCTGGACGGCCGTCAGCGCGATCGCCATCGCGATCTGCGCCGCGACCTGCTGCTTGCGCGCCGACCAGGTGCCAAACGCCATGCTCGGCGAGACGTCGACGGCGATCAGGACCGTCAACTCGCGCTCCTCGACGAAGCGCTTGATGTGCAGCTCACCGGTCCGCGCAGACACGATCCAGTCGATGAAGCGCACATCGTCGCCCATCGAGTAGGGCTTCACCTCGTCGAAATCCATGCCACGGCCCCTGAAGACCGAGTGGTACGAACCGGCGAGCTGGTCCCTGACGATGCGGCCAGTGACGATCTCGAGCCGCTTGATCAGCTGTATGGTGTCCGAGGAGAGCATGGCGCGACCCTTCGCGGCTCGCAGACGACCTAGGGAACGTCGATGTGGTCGAGCAGCGTCTGCAGGATCGACTCGCTCGTGAGCTGGTCGGCCTCGGCCTCGAAACTCGGGATGATGCGGTGGCGAAGCACGTCAGGTGCGATCGCCTTGACATCCTCGGGCATCACGAAGCCCCGGTGCTGCAAGAAGGCGTGGGCCCTCGCGGCGCGGAGCAGGAAGATCGAGGCGCGCGGGCTGGCGCCGTACTGGATGTAGCGCGACAGCTTGGGCAGGCCGGCCTTCGACGGGTCGCGGGTCGCCGCCACGATGTCGACCATGTAGTCCTTGACCGAGGACTCCACGTAGATCTGGTTCACGACCTTGCGGGCGGCCAGGAGCTGCTCGGCGTTCGAGACGCGCATCACCGGGATCGGCGCGTCATCGCCCATCAGGTCCATGATGCGCCGCTCCTCTTCGCGGGTCGGGTAGCCGACCTTGACGAGCAGCATGAAGCGGTCGACCTGCGCCTCGGGCAGCGGGTAGGTGCCCTCCTGCTCGACGGGGTTCTGCGTCGCGAGCACAAAGAAGGGGTTGGGCAGCGGGTAGGTCGAGTCGCCGATGGTGACCTGCTGCTCCTGCATCGCCTCGAGCAGCGCCGACTGAACCTTGGCCGGAGCCCGGTTGATCTCGTCGGCGAGCACGATGTTGGCGAAGACAGGACCGCGGCGAACCTCGAAGTCGGCTGACTTCTGGTTGTAGATGAGGGTGCCGATAACATCGGCCGGGAGCAGGTCGGGCGTGAACTGGATGCGGCGGAAGGTCGCGTCGATCGACTCTGCCAGCGTCTTGACCGTGAGGGTCTTGGCTAGACCCGGCACGCCCTCGAGCAGCACGTGGCCACCTGTCAGGATGCCGATCAGGAGCCTCTCGAGCATGTACCGCTGCCCGACGACACGACGTCCCGCCTCGGCGAGGATCGAGTCGACGAAGGCGCTCTCGAGGCGCACGAGTTCGTTGATG
>JBILLP010000531.1:0-2871 GCA_044376025.1 Bradymonadia bacterium | reverse complement strand
TTCGCCTTCAGGGTCCCACGGCTCGACGAGACCCGGGTCGCGGTCACGGCCCGCGGCGGCGCCAATCGAAGCTTCGTGGGTGGCGGCGCCTCCTGGCGCAGGCCGTCGGGCGAGGTGCCGGAGCCATCCCCTCGACTGCCCGACACCACCCGCGGCGACCCGGGTGCGACCGCTGTCTTCGAGGCCGTGCAGGGCGTCACGCCCACCGAGGGCTCGGGTCTTCTGGCGCCCGCGATGCCCCCAGACCGGGTGACCCTCGACGAGTAGGGTCGAATCGTGGCATCCTGACGCCGTCGCCCCAGACGGGCAGCAGACACCCTCACCCCTTGAACCGCGATGTCCCCCACGCTGCGCACCCGCCTGCTGGCCTCTGCCCTCCTCGCGCTGTCCGCCTGCTCCGGTGACGGGCAGTCCGCACCCGACACGGGCGACACCGACGGCTCGGGTGACACCGGCGTCCCGGGCGACACCGACGGCTCGGGCGACACCGGCGTCCCGGGCGACACCGACGGCTCGGGCGATTCGGGTGGCGAGGCCTGTCCCGAGCACCCCGTATGGACCGGTGACGCCGCCAACCCCGACTGCGACGCGCTCAACGACGGGCACTGCATGTTCCCCTGGCCGTCGAGCCTCTACCTGGTCGCCGACCCGACCACCGAGACCTCGCGCCGCCTGCGGTTCCGCGCCTCCGCGATGCCCGAGAACTTCCAGGCGGTGCGCATCGACGCCACGCCCTACGCCCGCCTCGACGGCTACAGCGTCGGCACCCCGATCATGGCGCGCTTCGCCCGCCTCGACATCTCGTCGATGGCGACCGACCACGACCTCGCCCCGTCGCTCGCCGCCGACGCCCCCATCCTGCTGTTCGAGGTCGCGCCCGACGGCTCCCTCAGCCGGGTGCCGTACTGGGTCGAGCTCGACGCCCAGCAGCCCGACACCGACGCGAAGACGCTGTTCGTGCGGCCGGGGGTCATCCTCGACGAGGCGACCCGGTACATCGTGGCGATGCGCAACCTGCGCGACACCGATGGCGCGGCGATCGAGCCCTCGTACGCGTTCAGGATGCTGCGCGATGGCACGCCCCGCTGCGATGCCCGCGTCGCCGACCGGGCGATCGCCTTCGAGGACATCTTCGCAAGGCTGGCAGACGCCGGCGTCGATCGTGGCTCGCTGCAGCTTGCGTGGGACTTCAACACGATGAGCAGCGACGCGATGCACCGCGACATCCTCTCGATCCGCGACCAGATGCTCGCCAAGCTCGCGGCCGAATCGCAGCCGCTCACCGTCACCGAGGTCGAGGAGTTCACGCCTGAGCAGAACGACACGATCGCGTTCGAGGTCCGGGGCACCTTCAGGGTGCCGAACTACACCACCGAGAGGACCTTCTACCAGGGCGATGAGGGCGTGACCGGTTATGTGCTGAACCGCGACGCCACCGGCGCCGTCACGCAGAACACCGAGGCCCCCTGGCTCGAGCAGCCGTTCTGGATCCGCGTGCCGCGCTCCGCCCTCGACGGCACCCCGCACCGGCTCGTGCAGTACGGCCACGGCCTGCTCGGTTCGGGCGACGAGGTCGGTGCCGGCTACAACGGCAAGATCGCCAACGACCACAAGTACATCTTCTTCGCCACGAACTGGATCGGCATGGCGGAGGAGGACTTCGGCCGCACGAACTTCGTGGTGTTCGAGCTCAGCCGCTTCGTCTGGCTCGCGGAGCGGCTGCAGCAGGGCGTGGTGAACTTCCTGGGACTCGCGCGGCAGATGAAGCAGCAGGCCGGCGCGCTCGAGGCGCTGAGCTCGCGCGGGGTCGTGGTCGACGACAGCGAACTCTACTACTCCGGCATCTCGCAGGGTGGCATCTTCGGCGCGACCTACATGGCGCTCTCGACCGACGTCACGCGCGGTCACCTTGGCGTCCCGGGGCAGAACTACTCGACGCTGCTGCATCGCTCGGTCGACTTCGAGGAGTTCTTCGTGGCGCTCCGGGGTGCCTACCGCACGCCACAGAACATCGCGGTCTGCCTCGGGCTGATCCAGCTGCTCTGGGACTCCACCGACCCGGTGAGCTTCTACCGGCACATCAAGGCGGAGCCCTTCGCAGGCACTCCCACCCACGACGTGCTCGCCGGGCCGGCGCGCGGCGACTACCAGGTCTCCCCGACGACGATGGAGGTCGTCGCCCGGTCGGGGTTCGGCATCGGGGCGATGGCGAACTGGGATGACGAGTACCCGGTGTCGCTGGCGACCGAGACACCCTACCCGCACGTGGGTTCAGGCATCGTGCTCTGGCGGTTCGGCAATGCCTGGCCGCCGACCGGCAACGCGCCTCCACCGGAGGACGAGCTCGGCGACCCGCACTCCAAACCGCGAAGGCAGGCGAACCACAACGCCCAGATGGATCATTTCTTTCGGACCGGCGAGATCATCGACGTCTGTGGCGGCGATGGCTGCCAACCCGACTGAGGAGCGATGGAGACACACCTTCCGACCGCCTACTGCGCCGCCTGTCGCCGGGATGTTGTGCTTGCGAGCGAGCTAGACGCCGCCGCCGCGTGGCGCTACACCTGCCTGCGATGCGGCAGTGACGTCGATCCCGGGGCCCGCGGGCTCCGCCAGCGTTCTGCGAGCGCGCTCACGGCAATGGGTTACGACATCGACGGAGAGTCTGCCGGCGGCGGCTGCGGTAGCGGCGGCTGCTCGTGCAAGGCTCCAGGTCCACCGCGGGTCCAGGCCCCACTTCGAGGCGAGATTCGATGATCTACGAGGTCTTCATCCCGGCGGGCGACACCAGCGGCTTCGACAGCACCTACCAGATCGAGGCCGACAACTGGATGCGCGCGTTCTTCACCGGCGTCCAGCAGAGCCAGCTCG
>JBILLP010000086.1:0-9218 GCA_044376025.1 Bradymonadia bacterium | reverse complement strand
GTGCTGCGCGCCCGCCTGCAGCGACTCGTCTCAGAGTGGGATTCCATCCAGGCCGACGTTGCCACGACGCTGCGCCCTTCGGCGGAGCTTGAGGCGGAGCTGCGGAGCGCCAACTGCCCGACGCGCTTCGCGGAGATCGGCGTCGACACGGCCCGGGCGGTGCGCGCCATCGTGCTCTCCCGCGATATCAGGGCGCGCTACACCATCCTGCACCTGGCGTCCGAGCTCGGTGTGCTCGATGCGTTTGCCAAGGCAGAGGTCAGTCGGCCGCCCGCTTGACGGCGCGCGAGCGCCTCAGCGCCATCCAGAACCGGGTGCCGCGCGCCGAGGCGGAGCGTACGCGCCAGACGCGATCGCGCGGAGCGTCGGCGGCACCCCGGGACATCTCGATCACCAGGTCGAGCCTCGCATGGACCGCCGGGTCACGCTCCGGCCACTCGATGAGCGCGACCACGGGCCCATGGTCCCACAGGCCCGTCGTCTCGGTGTCCCCGATCCCCGAGAGCCGGTACAGATCGGCATGGAGCAGACGCCCGTCGTCATACGCATGCACGAGGGCGAAGGTCGGGCTCGAGACCTCGTCGCACGCCCTGCCGGCGGCCTCGCACCACGCCTCGACGAAGGCGCGGACAAAGGTGGTCTTGCCGGCGCCGAGTCCGCCCGACAGCCCGATCCAGAGCGGGCGGCGAACGCTCGAGTCCCTGAACGCCGCGGCGCCCCACCTCGACGCAAGCGTCCGCGTGGCCGCCAGGCCGTGGCAGTGCACCGTCGCAACCCGCTTCATCGCGGCGACTCGACCGCGATGCCGACGAGCTCGTCCAGCTCGAACCGGACAAAGCCCGAGGCGTCGGTCTCGAACACCTCGAAGCCTTGCGGCGACCAGGCGATCACCCGCGTCTGCGCGACCGGCGTGCGCGACGACTCGTCGGTGACCACGAGCAGGTGCGAGGCCTCGCTCGAAGGCGCTGGCAGTACGACCACCCTGCCGGTCGGATCCCGGCCCTCCTCAACCAGGTCGATCCGCCCGGTGGCGACGGCGAACGCGGCCCGTTCAAACCTCCCCATCCCCGGGGTCGCAGCGACGGCGGCCTCGCGCAGCAACGGACACGACGACGCGGCCCAGGCCAACCAGAGACCCGCCCGCCGCTCCGGCTGCCCCTCGGTAGCCTCAAGGGCGGCCGCCGAGCACTCGAACGGCGCGCGCGGCGCCGGTCCGGGCGGGGCGCCGCAGGCCGATGGCACCAGGTCGCGCAGCACGGCGCACGACTCAGGATTCGCCCGGGCAATTGCGAACCACTCCGGCGTGGTCCGGTAGCCGGTCCAGCCGCGGTCCGCGGCGGCGAGGCGGGCGATCGCAGCACGGCGCACCGCTGGCCTGGCGTCCGAGAGCAGCTCGATGGCCCACTCCTCGACACGGGCGGCGTCAGAGAAGCTCTCGAGTGCAGCCACGACCTCGTCACTCGTCCAGCTGCCGCCCCGCGCCTGCGCGACGACGGCATCGACGCCGGCTCCCGACAGCCCGCGCCAGCCTCGAAGCACTGCCAGCCGGTCGGCTGCCCGGTCCTCGACGAGCGCCCAGCCTGCCTCGAAGCACCCGTTGGGCCCGAGCGCTGAGGCCGCCGCCGCCCAACGCTGCCAGTCGAGCCCGGGCAGCGGAGCGGCGAGCGACGCCGCGACCTCGCAGGCGACCTCTGGGCGCGGCGTCTCGAACAGCGCCGCAACACGCTCCGCGCCCGCGAACTGGGCAAAGCCCGGTGAACTGCGTGCCGCCACCGCCGCCCGGAGATCGCCGCTTCGAATCCAGCGCCGCCAGGCTTCCAGGCTGCGCGACCGCGCGACGTCGTCGGCAAGGAGCTGCCAGCCCGGCTCCCCGAGGGTCGCGGCCGCGTCGAGCGCCGCAGAGCGAACCTCGACTGCCGGGTGGGACGTCAGCGGCTCGAGCGCGCGGACGCCACCCCCGCGGGCGACGATGCCGAGCAGCTCAGGCAGCCACAGGAGCTGCGCGCCGTCCTGGGCGACACGCGTCGAGGCGACCCTCGCGGCTGCGACTGGGTCGAAGCGTGAGAGCGACAGGATTGCCTCGGACACCCGGACCAGCCGCGTGTCGGCGGCCGCGCGCTGCAGGGCTCGACGCGACGCATCCCCGGGCAGCCGACCGAGCGCCCGGATGGCCGCAACCGCGACGTCTTCTCCCGGGTCATCGAGGCGCTCGGCAACGACCGGCACGACATCGGCGTCCGCGAGCTGCCCGAGCGCGTCGAGCGCCGCGATGACCACGGCGCGGCGCGTGTCCCGCACCGCATCGACGAGCACGGCGACCGAGCCGGTGACCTGCATGGCTCCGAGCGCCCGCGCAGCAGCGGCCCTGACCTGCTCATCGGAGTCCTGGAGCAGCCGCCCGATGTGACCCGCCTCACCGGTCGCTTCGAGCCTGACGAGTGCCGCGACGGCCTCTGCCCGCACCCGCGGGTCGGCGTCAGCGAGCAGCGGGCGGATCAGCACCGGGACGGCACTCCCACCCGTGCGTGCGGCAAGCGCGACGGCTGACCTCCGCACCTCGGGCGCGGTGTCGCTGATGGCTCGACCGAGCGCAGGGTCTCCATCGCCGCCTGCACCCGGGAGCTCATCGAGGCGCGCGGCGCGGCGTGTCGGGTCAGGCTCGAGCAGCGCCGCCTCGACGCCTCCCGGCGGCCCGGGCCAGGCCAGCGGCTGCAGGCCGAGCGCCGACGCGATGAGCAGCCCCGAGAGCATGCCCTACGGGTTCACCGGGGCTCGATCGCAGCGCCGCACGCAGTACCGCGCAGGCCCCGAACCCGCGTCGAGCTCCTGGCAGGCGTAGCCCTGGGGGCAGGCGTCCCCCGAGGTCGAGCAGGCGAGAAGGCAGAAGGCGCCCACGTCGTTGCCGTCGGCGTCCTGCAGCGTCGCGCAGAGGTTCCCGCTCCCACACGAGGCCGTGTCGCCACCGTCACACGGGGCGCAGTAGTCGCCGGTCGCGGGTTCGCAGCGTCCGGTCTCGCGCATGCAGACCTCACCGTAGGCGCAGTTGGCGGCATAGGTGCAAGGGCGATCCGCGCAGGCCCCGGCCACGCAGATCCGGGCGGAGCTCATGCAGTCATCATCGACCTCGCACCCATCGACGCAGGCGCGCGTGGCGGTGTCGCAGTAGGTCTCGGGCTCAAGGCAGTCGCGCGACGACAGACAGCCGCCGCTCGGCACGCACCGCCCACCGGCATCACAGCTCTCTCCGGGCGCGCAGCCGTCGCTCGATCGGCAAGGAGCCTGGCAGCTCCCGGACGAGCAGACGAGTCCGTTGGGGCAGGCGGTGTCGTCGGTGCAGCCGGGCACGCACTGGCGCGTCGGGGAGCAGATCTCGCCCCGATCGCAGTCACCCGAGGTCGCGCAGTTCGAGGCAGGGTCGCAGCTCGCCGAGAGTGGCAGGCACTGGTTGACCGCCGCGGAGCAACTGTAGCCGACCGGGCAGGCGCGCCCGCCGGGCGTGCAGGCCCTGCCGCAGAAGGAGCCTCCGCTGGCAAAGTCGAGGCAGAGGTCCTCGGCCTCACCGCACTGGGCGTCGGCGGTGCAGGGGTCGCACAGCCCGAGCCGTGGCCGGCAGGCACTGACGCAGGCGTCGCAGTACTCGTCAAACCCGCAGTTCTCGTCGCCGGCACAGGTCGATGCGAGCGCGGATGCATCTTCGCAGCTGCCGGAGCAGCGGTTGCAGACCGACCCAGCCTCGCAGTCAGAAGCTGCCGAGCAGGCGGGCCCGGACGTGTCCTCATTGACCGTGTCACCGGGAGCGTCGGGCGAGGTCGCGTCGCGCTCCTGCTCCGTGTCGTCGGTGCCTGAGGAGGCAGCTCCCGGCTCGTCGGAGCCGCACGCGCCGAGGCCAACCACGAGGAGTGCCGCTGCCAGCCACGGGATCGGGCGTTCGACCATGTGCCCACCTGCTCGGTTCACGGGATGCACCTTCACTGGATGTAGAAGGGAAAGCTCAGGTTCATCGGCAGGTCGTTGAAGCGGGGGAACCTCAGCGCCCTGAAGGTCCGCACGACGCAGGCCTCGAGCCCCGCGGAGGCCGGAGCAGCGCTCGAGACGCGGATGTTGAAGGTGCGGCCGTCGGCCCGCACCGACCAGGTCACCGTCGCCCCGGTGAACGCCTTGTTCGACGCCAGCTCGTTGCCAAAGCAGGTCTGCATGCGGGGCAGCGCGGAGCGGATCGTGTCGCGGATCTCCGCGTCGGACAGCTTGCGGGCGGGGGTCGAGCCGCTGAGGTCGATGGCGGCCTCTTCACCGAGCGGCTCCTCGACCTGCTCGACCGCCTCAGGCTCTTCGACGGCCCCTGGGCGCCGCTCGGCCCGAGGCTGCTGGGGAGCCGCGGCGCGGCCTGGCCGCGCGGGGGCGAACAGCGAGGCCACCAGCTCAGGGTCGGCCGCGATCGGCTGGTAGGCAGGCTGGCTGACCTCGAACTCCGACTGGAGCACGGGGCGCGTGAGCGTGTCGAAGCGGATCGCGAGCGGCTTCGGCCTCAGGAACCTGTCCCACGTGAACCACAGGCCCGCCACGACCGCGAGCGTGAGCACCGCCGCGACAAGGGTGGTCCGCTTCACCCGCCTGACCACCTCGTCGCGTCGCTCGGCACTCGCCAGCCTCGACTTCTGCCTCATCGGCACGAAGTCGAGGACGAAGTCCGAGAATGTCGGCACATCGATGAGCGGGCTGGTCTGTTGGGTGAAGAGGTCGAACACGTCGGTGTTCTCGTCGATCTCGCCCGCCTCGAGCTGCCGCCGGATCTCGGGCTCCGCGAAGGGGCCCAGGTCGCGGCCGTCGCGGCGGACGACCCAGCGGAGCTCGCTCGGCACAGTTGCGAGCGGCCCCGACACCGCGGGGCGCGGGGCGCGCTCGGCCGCCGCCCGCGACTCCGGGGCATCGGCGCGGATCGTCGGGTACTGCCCGGACATCGCCCCCGGCCCGCCCTGCTCGCCCGCCGGCGGCTGCCTGCTGCTGACGCTCGACAAGACCCTCGGAAGCGCCTGCCTCAGCTCGTTCGCAGTCCCGAGGCGCGCTTCGCGGTCGGGCGCGAGGCAGCGCACCAGGAGCGTGCGCAGCTCGGGTGCGTGGCGGGACTCCACCTCATCGAGCAGCGCAGGGACCTCTGCCGGCGTCGGGTAGCGGCCCGTGAGCATCACGAGCGCGACCATGCCGAGCGCGTACACGTCGGCGGCCGGAGAGATGGAGCGCGGGTCCTGGCGCACCTCGGGGGCTGTCCAGACGCCGCCCGCGAGCGCGGCAGCCTGCCCGGGCGCAAAGAGCGAGAGCGCAGCGTAGCCGACTCCGCCGAGCTTCACCTTGCCGTCGGGCTGCACGAAGATGTTGTCGGGCGAGATTGCGCCGTGCGGCATCTGCTCCTGCAGCGCCACGAGGCCGTTGCAGAGGTGGGTCAGCAGGTTGAAGACCGACCCGAACGAGAAGCGGCGGCCCTGGCGGACTCGCTCGTCGATGGCGCTCCGCAGCGACTGCCCCTCGACGAACTCGTAGACGAGGCAGGTCGCCTGCCCCGAACGACCGACCCGGTAGAACTGCTGCAGGTTGCGGTGCCTGACCTGTGTCAGGGCCTGAAGCCGCTCGGTGCCGCGAGCCGCGATCGGCTCGAGCGCGGGCGCCAGTACCCTGACCACGACGGAGCCGAGGACCGGGTCCTCGGCGAGGAAGCTCTCGCCTGCCGCCGACCGACCGAGCTCTGTCAGGAGGACCGTCCCGTCGTCGAGGGCCGCGCCGGGCGTGAGTGGCTCGCCGGGGGCCGCCTGGTCAGCGGGCGTTGGGGAGCGTCCGGACCCGCTCATGGCGGAGGACTGTTCGCAGGGGGTGGCGGCGCGGCCGGAGCCGCCGGTGCGGCCGGAGCCGCCGGTGCGATGCGCCCCGACTCCGGTGGCAGCAGGTCGAGGTCTGCCACCCAGGCGCCCTCCTCGCGGTGCCACCGGATGCGGCGCTCGGCACCTCCGCGAAGCTCGAAGGCCAGCACCACCGCGCCGCTGCCCTCGGACTCACGGCGCGTCTTGACCACATCGAGCGGCCCGGGCACGGCGCCCGCGAGCAACAGCGACGCGGGCGTGACCTCTCTGCCCGTCACCGTCGCCTGGGCAGCCGCGAGGTCGGCGAGCTGCTGCCGGTTACGCGCCGACAGGAACTTGAGGGCAGAGGCGGAGTCGCCCCGCGACAGCGCGTCGAGCAGTGACGTCTGGGCATCCTCGGGCGAGGCGCCTGCGCAGCCACCGAGCGTGAGCGCCAGGAGCGCGACCAGCCTCGTCGAGAGTCCACCGCGGGTGTGTGACGTCATGGACTCCAAACAGTGAGATCGGCTATGGCCAAGGCCTTCGTTAGGTACCCGACGCCGCGACGCGGCGTCAAGTGAACCTCTCGCCCGGAGTCCCATGCGCCGCGCGCCGGTCCCGCTCCTGCTCTGCCTCTGGCTCGTGGCCTGCGAGCCGTCGAGGGACCTTTCAACCCCCGAGGGCGCCTACGCCGCCTTCTCTGCGGCGCTGCTCACCCACGACACACAGGCGCTCTGGGACAGCCTCGCCCCTGAGACACACGCACTGTTCGAGCGTGCGCACGCGTCGCTCGTGGAGACGCGGCAGCTCATCGAGCGGCTGCAGCCCAGCGACCGGGCGCTCGCCAGCGAGCGCACCGGCGTCAGGATCCTCGACCAGGCGAAGACCCCGCAGCAGCTCTTCGAGGCGGTCTTCTACCGCGAGAATGTGCCGACCGAGATCGGCTTCAGTGAGGGTCTCGCGCCTGCCCGGGTGGTCACCGTCGACCCGACCCACGCCACCGTCGTGTCGCGCGCCAACCAGGAATTCGAGCTCGTTGCGGCGCCCGACGGGTCGTGGCGCGTCCGGTCGCCGCTGCACGAACCGCTCGCGCAGGCGCTGAGCAGGGTCGAGACGAACCGCGCGAACATCGAGACCGCGGTCGAGCTCTTCGGCAACCCCGCTCACCGCGCCGCGCCACCCGGCGCCGCGGCGCCATCGGGCATGCCCCGCTGACCGCCGGGCGACGAGGCCAGCTCGCGGGGCGCGCAGCCAAGCCTGAACGATGACGCCAGCCGCCCTGCCGTCGCGTCGCCCACACCCCGGATGCCCGAGAGTGACTCCGGCGTCGGCAGGCCCCCGGCATCACGCCAGGCGACCAGCGACGCCGCAACCGCATCGGAGACCCGAGGCATCGCGGCGACCTCTTCGACCGTCACCGACCACCAGCAGGGGCGACCGCCGAGCGTGGTGCGCTCCAGCGAACCGCCACGTCGCCACGAGGCTGCCTCGACAAGCCTCGGGACACCCCGGACCCGCTCCACGTTGCCCTCGACCGGGGCGGCGCCCGGCTCATGGATGACAGGCGGGGCAACCGTCGTCGCAGCGAGCAGCACGACAGGCATCAGGAGCGCCGTCGCCATCGAGGCACGGCGGATTCGCGCTTCGGGCACAGCAGCCATGCACGGCCTCCATCGAGGGATCCTGGAGGCAATTCGTCCGGTCGCTCCCCGATGTTGCGTCCGCTACCGACGCCCGCGGTCCTCGGCCTCGTCGAGGGTCCGCCAGGCGAACCGCCCCGGGTTCCGCCGCACCCACTTTGTCCAGTAGGTCTGGGCGTCTGCGGCAGACCAGCGACGGCTCTTCACCGGGTTGCCGCTCATGCGCACGAGCTCGAGCTGGGCGTTGGCGCTCACCCAGGGACGAGCGTCCCCGGCCAGGGTGGCGAGTGCGGCTGCATACTGTGCGGCGCTGCCGGCTGCCGTGACACCGAGCAGCGCAAATCCCTGCCGGCGCAGCGTCACCGCGTCCCGCCCCGTGCGGGGCAGAGAGGCGTACCATGCCAGCCAGCGGGCCGACGCCTCGTGGCGCTGGGCCTCGGTGATGTCGAGCGAGCGGTACTCGAGCCCATCGAGGTCCCGGTTTGCCAGCAGTCGGAGCGCCGCCACCGAGCGCGCCCTCACCTCGGGGGAGGCGTCGAGGAGCAGGCGTGCGAGCGCCGGCGCGGCCGCGACGGCACCGGAGTCGGCGACCGCGTCGATCGCCGCGAGCCTCAGGTCGGCCGGTTTGCCGCGCAGCGTGCCGCGCGACGCGCTCACCAGGCCAGACTCGAGGGTGCTGATCGCCGCACCGTCGCGGATCCGGGCAGAGGCGAGCAGCAGTCCGCGCCGAACGCTGCCCTCGGGCTCCTCCTCCCAGCGCTCGGCCACCCAGGCCGACGCGTGGCGCGGCGCGAGGTCTCCGAGAGCCACCGCCGCCGCCTCGCGCACCCGGGGAACCGGATCGACAAGCAGGCTTCGAATCGTGGTGACCGCCTCGACGCCGCCGAGCCAGGCGATCCGCTCCGCGGCGCGGCGGCGCACCTCGGGCAGCATGCCATGCGCGAGCAGCGACGCCTGCCTGATGCGGGCAGACCGGAGCTCGCGGCCCGCGGCATCGACCACGCCCGGCACCGCATTGGCGTCGAGGCAGCCCGCCCCGAGCTCGAACCTCGAGCAGCGGATGCGGACATGCAGGTGGTCGTCGTGGGGAATCTCGGGCCCGGGCTGCCGGAGCAGCGAAGCCGCGCGCATCGTGACCGCCGGTGGCTCGCCGATCGCGGCAGCGTGGTCGAGCAGCAGCCGCCGCAGCCCGTTCGAGATGAAGAGGTACTGCATCGGGGCCTGCGATGAGGTCGCAAGCGCCTTGACCAGCGCCCAGTTCCGGGGGACGTCGAAGCGGTAGAAGCCGCCGTAGTCGCGGCTCCGGCCCCAGTCGTCGAACCGCATGATGTCGGGGACATCGACCGGCCGGCCCGCGGCATCGGTGGTGTAGAAGGCGAGGTCGGCGTCGCGGCCGGCGTTGTGCGACACCGAGTAGATGATGTCGCCTCCCCCGTGGCGTCCGATGTTGCCGATCCACAGGCGCGAGCCGGGCGTGACCCGGGCCACGTAGTCCGAGGCCTCGGTGAGCGCGCCGATCAGCTCCTGCGACCCGTAGATGAGGCCGCGCCGGAGCTGGCGTGGAAGCACCGCGTAGTTCTGCCCGGGCTGAGGCAGCGGCACCGCGTTGACGATGAGTCCATCTTGCGCCGTCCCGATCGAGACGCTGCGCGAAGGGTCCTCGTCGGGCAGGAACGGAAAGTACGGCTCACGCACCGGCTTGGTCGGGGACTGCCGCATCGCGACCACTGGCGGCGACAGGCCGAAGACG
>JBILLP010000530.1:0-2879 GCA_044376025.1 Bradymonadia bacterium | reverse complement strand
CAAGATGGCCCAAGGCTCCAAGCCGGGCGAGGGCGGGCAGCTCCCCGGCCACAAGGTCTCGCCGCTCATCGCGCACCTGCGGCGCGCCGTGCCGGGCGTCGCGCTGATCTCGCCGCCGCCGCACCACGACATCTACTCGATCGAGGACCTCGCGCAGCTCATCTACGATCTCAAGGAGATCAACCCGAGCGCCCACATCTGCGTCAAGCTGGTGGCAGAGGCCGGCGTCGGCACGATCGCCGCCGGGGTCGCCAAGGCCTTCGCCGACGTGATCCTGATCTCGGGCGACACCGGCGGCACGGGCGCCTCGCCCTGGTCGTCGATCAAGTCGGCCGGCAGCCCGTGGGAGCTCGGCCTCGCGGAGGCCCAGCAGGTGCTGCTGCTGAACGGCCTGCGCGAGCGTGTGCGGCTGAGGACGGACGGCGGCCTCAAGAACGGGCGCGACATCGTGGTCGCGGCGATGCTCGGCGCCGAGGAGTTCAACTTCGGGACCGCGGCGCTCGTCGCGCTCGGCTGCAAGTATGTGCGCCAGTGCCACCTCAACACCTGCCCGGTCGGCATCGCGACGCAGCGCGAGGACCTGCGCCTGAAGTTCGACGGCACGCCCGAGCAGATCGTGGCCTTCTTTGACGCGGTCGCAGAGGAGGTCCGAGGACTGCTCGCGCAGCTCGGCTTCAGGTCGATCCGCGACATCGTCGGTCGTGCGGACCTGCTCGAGCAGGTCGCTCCGGCCGGCCACGAGAAGGCACGCACGCTGCGCCTGGACGCGCTGCTCGCGCGCCCCGACGAGCGCAACAGCCGGCGGTTCAACACGCGGGCCCGCAACGGCGATGTCCCCCGCTCGATCAACGACCAGATCGTCGAGGAGGTCCGCGAGTCGGTCGAGACCGGCGAGCCGGTTGTCAGGCACTACCTGCTCCGCAACACCGACCGCACCGTCGGGGCGCGCCTCGCCGGCCGCATCGCGCTGCGGCACGGCGACCGGGGGCTGCCGTCGGGCACGATCGAGCTGCGCTTCGAGGGCCACGCCGGCCAGAGCTTCGGTGCCTTCTGCATCGACGGCATGAAGCTGGTGCTGCGCGGCGAGGCCAATGACTACGTGGGCAAGGGCATGTGTGGCGGCACGATCGTGATCGCCCCGGCCGGCACCCACGACCAGGAGCCGGAGCAGGTCGTCGCGGGCAACACGCTGGTCTATGGCGGCACCGGAGGCAGGCTCTTCGTGCGGGGCTCGGTCGGCGAGCGCTTCTGCGTGCGGAACAGCGGCGCCGTCGCGGTCGCAGAGGGCGTCGGAGACCACGGCTGCGAGTACATGACCGGCGGCGTCGCGGTGGTGCTGGGCCGCACCGGGCGCAACTTCGCCGCGGGCATGACCGGAGGCATCGCCTACGTCTTCGACCCGGCCGGGGAATTCCCCGCACGCTGCAACCGCGAGCTGGTGCAGTTGACGCGCATGCAGGGCGGACCCGAGTCGGATCGCCTGCGCGCGCTCGTGTCCGAGCACGCCGCGGAGACCGGGTCGCGGCGGGCTTCTGACCTGCTGTCGGACTGGAGCGCCGCGCTCGGGCAGATCTGGCGTGTCGAGCCGGTCGAGGCCGCCAAGGTCAGCGCCGGCTCCGCCTTCGTGGAGCCGTCTCCGACCACCGAGGCGGCCGGGTAGGCGCCGGGCCACCCTGCTTGCAGGGCGTGCCGCAGGCGCGTCGGGGTGAACTGCGCCATCGGCGTTGACGTACCGTTCGGACCGCGTACAAGCGCGCCCCGCGCGAGGCTGGGCACCCGCGCTCACGGAGGCCGCCCATGCGGATTGCGCTGACCTACAACCTGCAGCTCCTGCCGACCGAGGAGGAGGCGGAATTCGACAACCCCGAGACGATCGCCGCCGTCGCCGATGCGCTGCGAAAGCTCGGGCACGACGTCGAGCTGCTCGAGGTCGGCGGTCCCGCATCACGGCTCGTGGCGCGGCTCGAGGCGCTGTCTCCCGACCTCGTCTTCAACATCGCCGAAGGGCGGAACGAGCGCTTCAGGGTCGGCTTCTACCCGGGCCTCTTCTCGCAGCTCGGCATCCCCTTCACCGGCTCTGATGCCCACGTGTGCACGCTCGCGCTCGACAAGCGACTGACCAAGATGGTCTGTGCCGCCGCCGGTGTGCCGACGCCGCGCTGGTCGTTCTGCGACGACCTCTCCACCTGGTCGCCGCCCGCCTTCAGGTACCCGGTGATCGTCAAGCCGAACTTCGAGGGGAGCTCGAAGGGCATCACCGAGGACTCCGTTGTCGAGGAGCCCGGCCTGCTGCTGTCGCGCGTCGCGGAGACGCTCCAGCGCTACCCGCAGGGCGTGCTGGTCGAGGAGTACGTGGCTGGCCGCGACATCTTCGTCGCCTTCCTGGAGCGGGCCTCCGCGGCGACCGGCGGGGCGCTCCCGGCCGGCGAGTACCTCTTCGACACCGAGATCACCGGGCACCGGCGCTTCCCGATCTACGACTACGACCTCAAGCATGTGAACACGCAGGCGGTCAGCATCCGCGCGCCGGCCCAGCTGAGCCCCGCCGTGGCGACGGCCGTGCAGCGCTACGCCCGACTCGCCTTCGAGGCGCTCCGCGTGCGTGACTTTGGCCGGATCGACTTCAGGGTAACCGACGAGGGCTCGGTGCACCTCATCGACGTTGACCCGCTGCCGTCGCTGCGGCCCGGTGGCGACCTCTACGCCGCCGCCGCGCAGATCGGCCTGACCTCTGCCGACGCCGTCCTCGACGCGATCCTCCGGGGCGCCTCGATGCGGCACGGGCTGCAGGGCACCACGCCGCGCCACAAGGCAAAGCGGCCGCTCCGGGTCGGGTTCACCTTCAACCTCAAGCGCAACGCGCCGAACTCCGCCGCGAG
>JBILLP010000529.1:0-2881 GCA_044376025.1 Bradymonadia bacterium | reverse complement strand
CGCTGGACGGCCCCGACGACCTGGACCGCCCAGACCCCCAACACCCCCATGCGCGTGGCGCAGTGGGCGCTGCCCGCCGGTCCCGGCCTCGAGGCGGAGTGCGCGATGTTCCACTTCTCGGGCGGCGGCTCGGTCGATGGCAACGTGCAGCGCTGGATCCGCCAGTTCGAGGCTCCCGGCGCCCCCGCCGATGGCTCGGGTGCGCCTCCCGAGGCGGAGCGCGCGGAGAGGACCGCCAACGGGGTCAAGGTGACGCTGGTCCGCACCGCGGGCACCTACCTGTCGCGCACGCCCTCGATGCTCGGGCCGCTGGTCAAGAAGCCCAACTTCGCCATGTTCGCGGCCATCTTCGAGGTGCCCGGCGACCCCTACTTCCTCAAGTGCGTGGGGTCGGAGCCGGTGCTCAAGGAGCAGGAGAAGGCGATGGTCGCCCTCGTCGACTCGTTCACCCCCGGCGCGCCCTGACCCCCGCGCCCCGCCGCTCAGCGGTGGGGCTTGAAGAGGTTGGTGACCCGCGAGACACAGAGCAGGTTGCCCGTCTCGACGTGGCTGATGCGGATCTCGTGGACCACGAGCGTGCGCGTGCGCCGCACCACCGTCGCCCGGGCGAGCACGTGGCCGGAGTCGGCGCTGCGGACATGCGAGCCGTTGATCTCGATGCCGACCGGCGCCTCGCGCGTGAGGTCACAGAGCAGCGTCGAGTGCATGCTCGCCGCCGACTCCGCGAGCACCATGCTGACGCCACCGTGCAGCAGCCCCATGGGCTGGCGGGCGGCGTCGGTGATCGGCATCTCGAGCTCGAGGAAGTCGTCACCGTAGTCGCGCAGCCTGATGCCGAGCGGCGTGAAGACGGTCTTCTCGGACATGCGGGCGAACTGCGCCAGCACCTCGTCACGGTCGATCGGGGCGTCACTCATCGGCATGCCTGGGGCTGGCTGCGGGTCGAGGCGCTGCAGAGCACGAGCACGCCTCGACACTCGTAGATGAAGGAGGCGCTGGCGCCGCAGGCGGGCACCGAGCCCTCCCACCCGGCGTTGAGCCCGCACAGGAACTGGCTGGTGTCGCAGGAGCCGCGCGTGGTGAACTCGCGCTCGGGGTTGCCGTCGCAGTTGTAGTCGAAGCTGCCGTCGCCGCGCTGCGTGGCAAAGAAGCCTCGCTGCCTCGGGTTGGCCTCTGCGTTGCCATCGTAGCAGTCGTCGTCGTTGTTGGCGTAGCCGGTCGGCCTGAAGCAGGCCTGGATCGGGGCCGCGGGGTCGCCGTAGTTGTCGTCGTCGGTGTCGGCCCAGTAGGTGACGGTCACGCCCTCGTCGACCGAGCCGTTGCAGTTGTTGTCGATGGTGTCGCAGACCTCTGCGGTCGGGACGACCTGGCCGACGCAGTTGCCCCAGTCGCCGAAGACGCAGATCTGCTCGCCGGAGCGGCACTGCCCGACACCCGAGCTGCCGCCGGGCCCGTCGTAACAGGTGCGCGTGAGTGGGTCGCCGGAGTCGGCCTCGTCGAAGAGCCCGTCGCAGTCATTGTCGAGTCCGTCGCAGACATCGGGTGAGGGCTCGAAGCTGCGACGGCAGGCCAGCTCGCCCGACGCGCAGACGGTGAGGCCGGTCGCGCAGACGCCGGGTTCGCCGGTCGGGCAGGCAAAGCCGGCGCCGGGTTCGCCCTCATCGACGAGCCCGTCGCAGTTGTTGTCGATGCCGTCGCAGCGCTCGTCGCTGGGCTCGACGTCGTTGCCGCACGACCCGAACTGGCCGGCGACGCAGGTACGGGTGCCGGCCTTGCAGGCGCCGACGCCGAGCGTGCCCTCGGGGCCGTCGTAGCAGTCGGTGACGAGGGGATTGCCGGCGTCGTCTTCGTCGGTGGCGCCGTCGCAGTCGTTGTCGAGGCCGTCGCAGACCTCTGCCGAGGGCGCGAGCGAGGGGAGGCAGGCGGGCGCGCCGTCGCCGCATGAGGTGACGCCGACACCGCAGACGCCCTGCTGCCCGGTCGTGCAGGCGAGGCCGGCGCCGGGGTTGCCTTCGTCGGCGGTGCCGTCGCAGTCGTTGTCGAGGCCGTCGCAGAGCTCGGGGAAGGGCAGCACCTGCCCCTCGCAGTCACCCTCGACGCCGCCGGTGCAGACGCGGGTGCCGGCGCGGCAGGCGCCGACGCCGAGCGTGGCCGACGGTCCGCCGTAGCAGGTCGACTGCAGCGCCGCGCCCGTATCGGACTCGTCGGAGGAGCCGTCACAGTCGTTGTCGACGTTGTCGCACAGCTCGGGGCGTGGCGAGAGGTCGGGCTCGCAGGTGACCAGGCCGCTGTCGCAGACCTGCCGGCCGGTGGCGCAGATACCGGAGAAGCCCGTGTCGCAGGGCAGGTTGGCGTCGACCGGGCGCTCGTCGGTGGCGCCGTCGCAGTCGTTGTCGAGCCCGTCGCAGACCTCGTCGGCGGCGGGGCTGAGCGCGGCGTTGGCGTCGTCGCAGTCGGCGGCCGCGCAGCCCGGGCCGACGCCGTAGCCGTCGCCGTCGTCGTCGAGGCAGAGGGTCGACGAGACGCAGGCGCGCGTCGCCTCGGAGCCGGTCGAGAGCAGCGTGCAGTCGGCGTTGCCGGGGCAGTCGGTGCTGTCTTCGCAGTACTCGCTGCAGAAGCCCGTGTCGGCCGCGAGCGTGAGGCAGAGCCTCGACGAGCAGTCGCGATTCTGGCCGCAGGCCTCGCCGAAGCCGGCGCCCGAACCCTCGGTGTCATCGCCGGTGTCGTCGCCGGTGTCGGTCGTCGCGGTGTCGTCGGTGACGGTGTCGCCCGCGGTGTCGGGGGGCGTGTCGAGCGCGGCGGTATCGCCCGCGGTGTCGTCGCCGGTGGTCCCGGTGTCGCCGGTCGAGGGGCTGCCGCCCTCGAAGGAGCAGGCGGTGAG
>JBILLP010000002.1:0-28597 GCA_044376025.1 Bradymonadia bacterium | reverse complement strand
AGGGCCTCGTCGGCCAGCAGATCGGTCGCGGCTGAGCGCTCGTCGCCCAGCAGCCTGACCACCAGCAGGTACCGAGCCAGCGACGACCGCTCAGCCTGCATCGCGCGGGTCAGCTCTGCCGTGGCGACCGCCGACGAAGGCGCATCGGCAGACAGGTACCTGCGGACCGCCTGCTCGGTGATGGGGCTGCTTGAGGCGCCCTCGATGGCCTCGATGCGGACCCCGAGCGCCCGACGACTCGAGGACTGCGTGCTGAGCGCCAGCGCCTCCCTGAACTTCGACAGCGCTGCGGCGCCCTCTCCCTGCTGCCACGCGATGTCGCCCGAGAGCCGCAGCGCCTCCGCACGCTGCGCTCGCGTTGACCGCGTGTCGCCGGCGACCTCGTCGGCAAGCTGCCTCGCCCGTTCGAGGCGGTCGTTGGCGCGATAGAGCCCGGCGATCCGCGATTTGTAGAGCAGAGACGTGGGGTCGTCGGCCAGGATCTGCTCCCAGCACCGGGTCGCCTCATCGAGGCGCCCGACGCGAAGCGCGTTCGAGGCCTCCTCGAACGCCGTCGCGATCGTCCTGGCGCAGCGCTTCTCGAACAGCGTCGGACGGTCGAACCTGAACCTCGCGTGGTCGAGCTGCTCGTCGCTCAGCGGATAGCCTGCCAGGAAGCTGCGCCACTGCTCCTCGAGCGACGAGAGCGAGGATCCGTACGCCGCCTCGAAGTCACCGTGCTTGTAGGCGGCCCTGAAGGGCCCGCTCCCTCGGGTGTCGATGAGCCAGCGCACGAACGAGCCAGACAGCGTGTAGGCCACGTCACTGTGGCGCGACCAGAAGCCCGTCGGCGCGAGGAGTTCGGCAACCGAAGCGCCCTTCCCGATGCGGATCACGGCCGCCGACCAGGCATGGTCGTCGAGCTCGTCGGCCCCCCAGGCCGCCGCGTTCGCCGCGCCCTCGAGCAGCGCGTTGAGAGGGATTCCCCAGCGCGAGGGCAGATCGAGCGGGCCGGATCCGTCGGCGCGCAGCAGCAGGTGCGACAGCTCGTGTGCCAGCATCTCGTCGCCGGGCTCCGACCACAGGATGTGCATCTCGCCGAGCCAGATCTTGGCGACCAGCGTGTTGCGGCCGCCCATCAGCTCGCCCTTCTGCTCGCGGTTCCGGTAGACGAACGAGGTCAGCCTCCCGGTGGGCTTCACCCCGAGCCACCCTGCGAGCTGCCGGTAGCGTCGCTCATGGTCGTCGCGCAGCCGCCGGATGCGTCGTTCGTCGAACGACGCGGCGTCGAAGTGGATGTCGAAGTGCTCCGTCTTGGTGAATCCACCGAGGGCCTCCGCGACGTAGCCGCGGTCGCGCTCGAGGCCCAGCTCACCCCGGTTGGCGTACACCGCGAGCGATAGCGCGGCAGCCGCGAGCGCGAGTCCGAGGTTCGATAGAACGGCCCTTCGCGAGAGCGCCACCAGGGCGACCCAGACAACCGCGTTCGCCGTTGTCCAGGCCCGAAACGCGGTGTGCGCGGCGGCGGTTGCGATCGCCTCGTCGTAGATGGAGCCTGCGAAGTAGCCGAAAAAGGTATCGTAGACCGTCAGCGATGGCGAGGTCGCCAAGAAGCACAGGCTCGAGGCGTGGGTCGCAACGACGCAGCCGTAGGCCCACCAGCCTCGAAGAGGTCCCCCGATGGCAGCCGCCACAACGGCCAGCGCGGCGACGACGGGCGCAGCCCCCATCGCCAGCAACGCGTAGATGCGGAGCCCCTCGACCAGGTCGCAGTTCGGGACCCGGATCGCGTTGCAGGCCGACAACGCGCAGGCGGCAACCAGCGCGGCGGTGATCCAGAACGTCGCCCTCAGCCACGAGAGCCAGGCCTGACCCGGTCGCCACCACAAGGGTTCGTGTGAGAGGAGCCACCAGAGGCCCAGCCACGTCGCCGCGACGGCCGCCACGGTCGCGAACTCGTAGCCGAGCAGGCTCGTCAGGGGCACAAACTGGCATCCGATCGCGAGGCCGACCGCCAACCAGCCCGAGGCTCCGAGCGCGCGGGCCGCCTGCCAGAGCGACGCGGGCTTCATGGGTTCGCGAGGTTCAACAGCTCGACGTGCTGCCCCGGCGCGAGCCCGCGGCGACGTGCCTCGCCACCCAGCAGCTCGATCACGAAGCGGGCGGGTCCTCGGCTCTGACGAGGCGCCAGGGTCAGGGGTTCAGCCCGTTCGACGATCGAGTCGATCGTGCCGTCCGACCTGACAAACAGCATGTCGAGCTCGAGCAGCGTGTTCTTCATCCAGAAGGAGCGAGGCGCCTCGTCATCGAACACGAACACCATGCCCCAGCTTGGGGCCATGGACCGCCTGAACATCAGCCCGCGGGTGTGCTCGAACTCGTCGTCGGCGACCTCGAGCCAGACCATCGACTCACCCGGGCCACTCCCGAACACGGCCATGGGCGTTGCATGGTCGCGCACGCCGGTCATCGCCGGCGGAAAGGCGCAGCGTCGGCCGATGCAGCGGAGCGCGCCGGTGCACTCGTAGTCGCGGCCGCAGGGCTCGCCGGGTGGCCAGTCTGGGTTCGACGCCATGAGCTGCTGCGGTGAGGGCGGCGCCTCGGGCGCGGCCGGCTGGCTCGCGCTCGCGGCTGCTCGGGACTCACGGGGCTCTGCGGCGGCGCCGTCGGTTGGCGCAGGACTGGCTGCCGGCCCGGCACCACCGGAGTTGCAGCAGACCAGCAGCGCGGCGAGCGCGGAGACGCCGTGGCGGGTCACCGCCCCTCCGCCCCGAGCTTCGAGATCAACTGCGTCAGGGCGTCGCGCGTGGCTGGGTCGGTCGTGCGACCGAGCGCGGCGGTGAGCGGAGCGACGGCGGCCTTGAGGCCGAGAGCCCCGAGCGCCCGGATGGCCGCGAGGCGGATCTCGCGGTCGGGCTCCTCGGTCAACCCGACGAGCACGCCCATCGCGCCGGCGTTGCCGGTCTGCCCGAGCGCGGCGATGGTCGCGAACCGAAGCTCAGGGCTCGGCTCGCGCACGACCTGCGAGAGCCCGAGGACCGAGGTCTCGGAGTTGAACCTCCCGAGCAGCTGCGCCGCCAGGACACGGTTCGGAAGCTCGGGGTCACGCAGGCGACCGATGATCGCGTTGAGCACGCGCCCCTGCGTCGCGTTGTCGGCCAGCGAAGCGGCAGCAGAGATGGCAGACGCGCGGACGCGGGGATCGGCATGCCCCACCTTCTCGAGGACGACCGGGAGCAGCCGCGCAAGGCCGAGTCGCCCGATCGAGTCGAGCGCGCCGGAGACCACCTCGGGCTCTCCGCTCTGGGTGAAGGCGACGAGCACCGGGGTGGACTGCTCGACCAGCGCCGGCTCCGAGAAGCTCCCGAGCGCGAGCGCCAGGTCGGCGAGCACCGACGCCTCGGCGTCCGCCTGCAGCCCGAGCACGAGGCCGAGGGCGTCAGGCGTCCGGGTAGCCGCGAGCGCGCGGGCGCTGGCTCCCCGTATGCCGGCCGCGCGGTCCGTGAGCCCGTTCCGGAGCAGGTCGAGGGTTCGCTCGTTGCCCCGCCCGGCTGCCACCAGTGCGCCGAGCGCGCGGTAGGCGGCTCGCTTGAGCAGCGGATCGCTGCCAGTGGCAGAACGGTTGATGTCGCTGGGCGACTGCGAGACGACGATGGCGTAGATGGCGTCATCGATGGCGTTCCGCACGGTCGGGTTGTCGGCGTTCGCGCGCTCTGCGGCGGTCAGGGTCGACAACGACGCCGTGGACTTCTTCTCTGCGAGGATCTGGGCGGCCCGGATCCGAACCTCGGCGGTCGGGTGCGCAAGGAACTTCTCGACCGTGGCGCGGGAGTCCGTGCCCGCGAGCCCGGCGATGGCCTCGAGCGTCGCGACCGCGGGCGAGCCGACGACCTTGAAGCCCCTGAACTCGAGCGCAGAGGCGCGCGCGTTGGCGGGGCCATCGCTCGCGAGGGCTGACGCGGCGGCGAGCCTCACCGCGTCACTGAGCCTGGCGTTGCCCATGGCCGTCACGAGCTGCGGCCACGCCTGCAGCTTGTGGAGGCTGGCCACGGAGGCATCTGCCACCCTGACATCGGCGTCCTCGAGGTAGCTCACCAGTTCGGGGGCAACCCGGTCATCGCGCAGGTCACCGAGCTGCGCGATGGCGACGAGTCGCGCTTCGGCAGCCCCGGACCGCGAGCGGAAGAAGACCTCGTGGACGCGGTAGGCCGGCAGGGGAGACTGGGCCAGCAGCTGGGCGGCAAGGGCCCTGAGCTCGGGCGTCGTCTCAGCGGTGGTGGCCGCGACGATCGGGTCCCATCCTGCGGCAACCCTGCTCGTGGCGAGAGCCCGCAGCGCCGCCTCGCGGACCACCGCGTCGGCGCTGCGGAGCAGTGGCGCCGTCCGGGCCTCGAAGCCCGGGACGGAGAGGGTCTGGATCGCACCGAGCGCCGCGAGGATCGAGAGCGGATCGGAGCCGCCAAGGTAGTCGAACAGGGCGGTGCGAACCTTGGCGTCCCCATCGGCGAGGCGGGTGTAGAAGGTGGCGGCGTCGAGTGTGGTGCGGTCTGGGAGCAGGACATCGGCGTAGGCCGCCCTCGCGGGAGGCAGCGCCTGCCACATCGGGACCTGCAGCCGGTAGGCCGCGTAGGGGATGTCGGCCCGGGTCATGCCCTGGTCGCGAATGCCGGGGAAGACCACCTTCTCGATGCCGAGCTGGGTGAAGGTGTAGACGGTCTCCGCCGCGATGATGAGGAAGAACTCCGCACGGGAGGGGTCGATGTTCACCGCGACCTGCTTCTGCCGGATGTCGGCGTCGGTCATGCGCAGGGAGCTGTTGCCGTAGGTTGCGGCCTTGCCCTGCCGAAGCAGGGCAAAGGCGGCTGGGACCGCGGACTGCACCGGGACGTCGCCTCGGACCTGGTCGGTCGGGACCGGCACCAGCACGAACTGCTGTGCGGGCCCGAACTGCTGCGGCGTGAACGCAAAGATGACGCCCGTGCTGTTGAGCTGGGCGAACGCGAGCGCGGGCAGCAGGCAGGCAGCGGCCACGACGACGCGGAGGAGGGACAGCAGGGAGAGGATGCGTGCCATGTCCTGCGAACGTGAGGAGACGACCCGCTGTTCCCGACGACGTGGGCCGGGTCAGCGAGGGGCGGGGGGGTACCGGTGGGTCGCGGTGATGTCAAGGCGACCGGAGCGGTAGGGATGTGGGAAAGAGTAGCGCGTACGGGAGTCGAACCCGTGTTACCGACGTGAGAGGCCGGCGTCCTAGGCCACTAGACGAACGCGCCAGGAATGTAGTTCGGGGACTAGGATTCGAACCTAGATAGGCGGAATCAGAATCCGCAGTCCTGCCATTAGACGATCCCCGAAGACTTCCGAACCCGGATGCTCCGAGCGACGGGGAGCGGGCCTATACGGGGCACTGGCCTGGCTGTCAACGGAAAAAATGGAGTCGGCAACACTTCTCGGGGCGGCGGCCACGACGATGAGGCCAGACGCCACGCCCGGCTTCGTCAGCGCTCCAGGCGCGTCCCGTGGAACGTCGCGGTGAAGGGCGTCGGCGTGCCCGAGATATCGATGTTGCCGTTGTAGGTACCGTTGGTGAGCTCATCGATGTCGAGGTCATCATCGGTGTTCGACACGTCGCAGCTCCCACGAAGGTCGAGCACCGCATCGAACGAGAGGGCGTCGACGAAGCCCCTGAAGAAGGTGCCGAAGGTCAGCGAGATGAAGCCATCGCAGAACCCTTCGACGTCGGTGTCACAGATGCATGCCCCGAGCGCGCAGCGGCAGTCCCCGTCACCGCCGGCCACGAAGTCGCCGATGCCCTCGCAGTTGACGATCGCCGACATCAGGTTCTCGAGGGTGACCGGCGCGGGGCGGCCCACGATCGCTGGCAGGATCAGGTTCTCGATCGCGTACAGGATCAGGCGTCCGTACTCGAAGTCGACCGGGTGACGGTCGATGTCCATCTGGTTGTAGCCCAGCACGCGCCCGGTCCACTCTCCGCGGAGTGCGCCGAGCGAAGGATCCATGACGATCGGGATGCGGCCGCAGTCTGGCGGGGAGGTCGGGCCGCAGCCCAGCCGCCAGTAGAGGGCAAGGCCGATCCAGTTGTCGACGCCGAAGATCTCGTAGTCGGAGCCGAGCTTGCCGATGTCGACGTGGGAGACGACCTCAAGCTCGGCGATCACGGCCCGGATGTCGCGCCCGATTGTCACGATGCTCGAGAGCAGCGGCGAGCTGGAGATCAGGTCATTGATCGCGTCGCCGATAACGTCGTCGAGGCCGGTCAGGTCGAGGAAGAGGTTGATGGCGCCGCTGATGATGCCGCCAACGTAGTCCTCGACAAGGTTGAGCAGGAAATCGAGCAGTCCGCGGCCCGGATCCTCGAAGATGTCGAGGATCTCGACGATCAGGGCCCCGACCTCCCCGGACTCTGCCACGGCATCGCGGAAGTCCCAGTTCGAGATCACCTCGTAGGTGCCCACCGGGTCGAGGGGCAGCAAGAAGAGGTCGACCGTGATGTCGGTCTGCCGGCCCTCACGGACCAGCACGCTGTCGATGCAGCCGTGGGCGGCCCGCTCGCCATGGGCGCCGATGCCGGTCGCCAGGATCGTGTAGGGCACATCGACCGGGAGCGAATCGAACCGCGTGGTGCCCGCGACAGATGGGATCGTGCCTTGGTAGATGTCTCCCATCGGCACCGCTCCCCGCTCGATCTCACGACAGCCGAGCTCGTCGGTCGGGTAGACCCGGATCTCGATCGGGGCCACGTCGTAGATGTCCCTGAACGGGTAGTTCAGGGCGATGTTCAGGTCGCCCGACGGCAGCTCAACGACCTCAACCTCGATGTCGAGAGGGTTCGCACAGTCGCTCGACGCCCTGACCGTGATCATGCCGGGCGTCGCACCCGCGATCAGGCGAACGTCTGCGAGGCCCGTCGAGTCGGCTGTCACCCGGGCGGTCGACAGCGACCCGTCTACGGAGCCCTCGATGATCTCATAGTCGATGACCGCGTCGGGCATCGGGGAGCCCGACTCGAGCGAGTACTGGTACACGCCAAGGCGAATCGAGCTGCCGACGCCTGCGAAGACATCGCCGGCGACGCTGGGGATCAGCACACAGGACGCCGGTCCATCAAGCCCGGTGTCCTCGCTCTCCTCCCCGGCATCGGGTCCGAGCTGGCCCGGGATGTTCGGCCGCGGCCCCCAGGAGACATCACCGTCTCCCTTGCCGCTCGACAGCGTCGCATCCTCGCACCCGACTGCCAGCAGCGAGGCGACCAGAACCAGCAGCCATTGTCGAACCTGCCGCATTCACGACTCCCGTACGTGCACCGAGGAGATCTGACCATTTGTCAAGGTACCAGCGGATCGGGGGCGCGACAAGCAAAGAGCACCGCGGCACCGGGCGCCCGCGTGCGGACGCTCGCCCTCAGCGCTTGCCGTGCGTGCCCGCGACGGTGAGCTCGGCCGAGCGGGACGACCTCAGTGCCTCCTCGAAGTAGGCGATGGTCGAACGGAGCCCCACCTCGAGGTCGACCTTCGGCTGCCAGCCAAGCTTCTCCTTCGCCAGCGTGATGTCGGGCTTGCGCCGGTACGGGTCGTCCTTTGGCAGCGGCAGGTCGACAATGCGTGAGGCGCTTCCGGTCATGTCGATGACGCGCGTCGCAAGCTCACGGATCGTGATCTCGTTCGGGTTGCCGAGGTTGACCGGGCCGACAAAGCCGGACTGGTCCATCATGCGCAGCATGCCGTCGACGAGGTCATCGACGTAGCAGAACGAGCGCGTCTGGGACCCGTCGCCGTAGATCGTGATATCACGGCCCATCAGCGCCTGAACGATGAAGTTCGAGACGACGCGACCATCGTCGAGGAGCATCCTCGGCCCGTAGGTGTTGAAGATGCGGATGACGCGCACATCGACGCCATTCTGCCGGTGATAGTCGAAGAAGAGCGTCTCGGCGACCCGCTTGCCCTCATCGTAGCAGGCGCGGGGACCGATCGGGTTCACGTGGCCCCAGTAGTCCTCGGTCTGCGGATGCACATGCGGGTCGCCGTAGACCTCGCTGGTCGACGCCTGCAGGATCCTGCCGCGGACGCGCTTCGCCAACCCCAGCATGTTGATGGCGCCCATCACGGACGTCTTCACCGTCTTGACGGGGTTGTACTGGTAGTGGACCGGTGAGGCCGGGCAGGCCAGATTGAAGATCCAGTCGACCTCGAGGAGGATCGGCGAGACGACATCGTGCCGGATCAGCTCGAACCGGTCGTGGTGCAGCAGGTGGGCCACATGCAGCCGCCTGCCGGTGAAGAAGTTGTCGAGGCAGATCACCTCGTGCCCGTCGGCGAGCAGCCTCTCGCACAGGTGCGAGCCGATGAATCCTGCTCCGCCGGTAACCAGCACTCTCATGGGACTCCTGAATCCATCGTGGAACCTGGCGGCCACAGGGGCCGACGGCCGTCAATCGAGCCGATACAGGGCGTAGAGCCTGTCGACATAGGTTTCTACCGTGAACCGCTTGCGAACGTCTGCGAGCGCCCGGCCCGCCATGGCTCCGAGCTCGGCCGGGTCGTGGGCGAGCCGCCCGATCGCCCGGGACAGGGCCACATGGTCGAGCGCCGGGTAGATCAGTCCGGTCTCACCCTCGATGACGGCCTCACCGATCCCGCCGCCGTCAGGGACGATCACGGGCAGCCGGCAGGCCATCGCCTCGACGCAGACGATCCCGAAGGGCTCGAAGGGAGCGGCGTGCACGAAGACGTCACTCGAGGCCATCAGCGCAGGGACATCGGAGCGCATGCCGAGGAAGCGAACCCGTTCCGCCACACCAAGCTCGGCGGCGAGGGCCTCGAGCTCGGCACGCTGGTCTCCGTCGCCGACGACGATCAGGGCGACGTCGTCGCCGCGCCGCACCGCCTCTGCCGTAGCGCGGATGCTCACATCGACGCGCTTGTTCACGCCCCGCCCGAGGGTCCCGACCGTGATCAACCGGAGTGTCGACGCCGGGAGGCCGAGGTCGAGTCGCGGCTGCCCGTCTGGCCGCGGGACGAAGCGGGCGACATCGACGCAGTTGTGAAAGACGTGCAGCCGCGAGGCTGCGGTGTGGTGGGTCTGCATGACCCAGCGCCGCAGGGCGTCGCTGCAGACGATCACCTCCTGCGCGGCGACCTGGGTCACGTAGTTGGCGACCCGCAGCGCCGGTGTCGCCATGTAGATGTCGCCCTGCTCGAAGCCGACGCGTCGCGGCACACCGGCCAGCGCAGCCGCCGGCAGCCCGAGCAGCCTCGACCACGAGAGGTGGGCCTCGACGAGATCGGGGCGGTCGCGACGGAAGCGGTCACGCAGCCTGCGGACCACCCGGTCGAAGCGGCGCTCCACGAACTCGGACCTGAAGTCGAACACATCGACCTCGATCCCCAGTGCCTCGATCTGATCGGCGATCGGTCCGCGCTCGAAGAGAGCCCCGACTCGATGGCGAGCCGGGTAGCGCGCAACGAGGTCCCGCAGCATCGTGACAAGGTGCGTCTGGGCGCCGCCGACCTTGAACTCGTCGATGAGGTGGTAGACCAGCGGTCCAGGCATCCGGCTTCCTTGCGACATGCGGCCGCACACTGCGGTCTCCGCGGCGCGTGGGCATCGACACGGCCTGTGCCCGCGGGAGCGCGGTCGACTACCACCCCGCGGGGCCACCCTGCAAGCGCGTGGCGCCCGCTGGTGCGCGATGGTCGTTGCCTCTCCCACCGCGGCCCGCTATGCTCCTTTAGCCTGATTCTGGTCGGGCCCTTCTCGCAGCACGCGCACGCGGACATGAAGACCCCTGTTTTTCGACTCGTGGCTGGACTGCTCGCCGTCGCCGCCGTGCAGACGGCCTGCTACAATCGTTACCGGATCTCGACCGACGAGCTGACCAAGCTCGACTCCGCCCACATCTCGAAGGAGGTCGTGGTGACGGACTCCACGGGGCAGTCGGTCACGGTCGGTTCGACGACCCCGATCCGCGTGCTGACGCAGTCGGGCGAGACCTACTCGGTCACTCCGTTCAACTTCGCGCTGACGGACTCGCAGCTCGTAGCCCCGGACTACGACCTCCTGCTGGCCCGCAGCAACGTGCGCGAGGCTGAGGTGGCGCAGTTTGCCGCCGGCAAGACGTGGGGACTGGTCGCCGGTGGGATCGCCGCCGCGGTGGGCTCCTTCGTGCTGATCACCGTGGTTGCCGGAAGCGACTCGGGACCTGGCGGGCAGTGACGGCTCGATGAGGCGGCTCGCCTCGGTCGTCGCGCTGCTCCTCGGGCTTGTCCCCATTGTGGCGCATGCCGCGGGCGTCGAAGACGTCGCCTCCGGCGCCGCGGCAGGCCTGCTCGCGGCAGAGGAGGACCCTCCGCCGCGGCGCGAACGAACCGACCCCAACGTGCCGGGCGGCCCCCGCGTTGGCGACGATGACCGTGACGATGACTTCGACGGCTACCCCGCCGGGCCCGGAAGCCCCGACGACGCCTACTTCGACACAACCTCGGAGTGGCGCGCCTACACCCCGAACTGGACCGGTGCCTTCTACGGCGGTGGCCTGATCGGAGGCTGGCTGCAGCAGGATGCCGCCTTCCTGGGCTCTCCCTCGTCGGCACCGGTCTACGGGGCGTTCCTGCAGGCCTCGACCGTGCAGCTCGTCCTCGACTTCGAGCTCTCCTACCTGCGGTTCGCCACGGAGGGCAGCGTCAACGGCGCGACCGGAACGCTCGATCGGAGCTCCTGGTCGCTCAGCGCCCTCGCCCACCCCTTCTTCCTGGCGAACATCCGCGGAGGTGTGACCTCCTTCCTTGTCCCCGGCTTCTACGCGCTCGGCGGGGTCTCGATCGACAACACCGTGTACCGGGTGGGCGCGTTCGAGCGAGACACCAGCGAGCCGGGGTGGCACATCGGGGCCGGGATCGACCTGCCCCTCGACTCGCCGCAGGACGGCGGCGCCTTCTGGGCCGGGCTGCAGTTCAGACACCACCGGGTCACCGACGACCGCAACGTCGTCTGGCTTCGCGACGGTCTTCTCACCGAGGATGTCGTGCTGCTGAAGATCGCCTACCGTCGGAACGGCAACGTCTTCAGCGGCATGCCAGGCCCGGGGGCGCCCTGACCGGGCTAACCGGTCTCGCGCCGTGAGGCGAACAGCGAGCTGACGCTCTGCCCATCGTGGATCGCCTTGATGGCCTCCGCGAAGAGGGGCGCGACCGAGATCGTCACGAGCTTGTCGAACTGCTTCTCAGGCGGAATCGGCAGCGTGTCCGTCACGACCACCCGCTGCAGCGAGCTCTCCTGCATGTTCTGGGGGCCGTTGCCGGTGAAGACTGCGTGGGTGGCGGCGGCGATGACCTGTTTGGCTCCCTGTCTGCGCAGGATCTCCGCGGCCTGGAGCAGCGTTCCACCGCTGGCGATCTCGTCATCGACCACGAAGGCCGTGCGTCCGTGCACCTCGCCGATGAGGTTCTCAGCGCGGGCCCGCTCGTCGTCGGCGTACCGGCGCTTGTCGATGATGGCGAGGTCGAGGTTGAGCCTTGCCGCGAGTCGGCCGGCATCCTTGGCGCCTCCGGCATCGGTGGCGACGACCACCGCGTCGGAGGTGCCCTTCTCTGACCGCATGAACTCAGAGAGCCGGGGCATCGCGAGAAGCTGATCAACAGGGATCTTGAAGAAGCCCTGGATCTGCGGTGAGTGGAGGTCCATCGTCAGGACGCGGTCCGCACCGGCGGCCTCGAGCAGGTCGGCCACGAGGCGCGCGGTGATCGAGATGCGCGGCTTGTCCTTCTTGTCGGAGCGCGCATAGAAGAAGTAGGGGATCACGGCGGTGACGCGCCGCGCAGAGGCGCGCTTGAGCGCATCGATGAAGATGAGCAGCTCCATCAAGTGCTCGTTCACCGGGGGGCTGCTCGTCTGCACCACGAAGACGTCGGACTCGCGCACGTTCTCGTGCACCTGCACCATCAGGTTCTCGTTCGAGAAGCGGATGACCTCGGACTGCCCGAGGCAGACGCCGAGCTCGGCACAGATGGCGTGCGCCAGCGCGGGATGGGAGCGACCGGAGAAGACGAGGATGTCATTTCGCATGGGCCAACCGTCCCGCAGGGGGGGAGGCGTCTCTCACTCGCGCGAGGGTCATCCGTCAAGCGTCAGGAGTCACCCGGCGCGAGGTCGCAGCCAGTGGGGCCCCTCGAGTTCGCGCCGGCCGAGCTCGGTCGAGACGGCAAGGTCTCCGCGGGTCTCGGGATAGTCGAGTGTGTAGTGCAGCCCGCGGCTCTCGGTGCGGCGAAGCGCGGACTCAATCACCAGCTTGGCGACCATCGCGATGTTGCGCAGCTCGATGATGTCGTTGTCGACCTCGTAGTCCCAGAAGTACTCGACGATCTCGGACATCAGCATGTCGATGCGGCGGCGCGCCCGGAGCAGGCGGCGGGTGGTCCGCACGATGCCGACGTAGTTCCACATGAAGCGCCGGATCTCATCCCAGTTCTGCGTCACGATGACGGCCTCGTCGGGGGCGCGCGCGCGGCCTCGGTTCCAGGCTGGGACGCCCGCGGGGATGAACCCCGCCCCGAGATGCTTCTCGCGGGCCGCGTCGGCGGCGGCACGGCTTGCGAAGACCAGCCCCTCAAGCAGGCTGTTGCTCGCGAGCCGGTTGGCGCCATGCAGTCCGGTGCAGGCAACCTCCCCGACGGCGTAGAGTCCCCGCAGCGTGGTTCGGCCCTCGAGATCGACCTTCACTCCGCCGCAGAAGTAGTGGCAGGCCGGCACCACGGGGATCGGCTCCGTGCGGATGTCGATGCCGAAGCCGCGACAGGTCTCGAGGATCGTGGGGAAGCGGTCGGCGAGGAATCCCGGGTTGAGCGCGGTCATGTCGAGGTAGACACAGTCGGCGCCGGTCCGCTTCATCTCGAAGTCGATCCCGCGCGCGACGATGTCGCGGGGAGCGAGGCTGCCCATCTCGTGCACGGCCCGCATGAAGGGCTCGCCGTCGCGGTTTCGCAGCTCGCCGCCCTCACCCCGCAGCGCCTCGGAGATCAAGAAGCTCTTGGCGCGCGGGTGGTACAGGCAGGTTGGGTGGAACTGCACGAACTCAAGGTTCGAGATGCGGCAACCGGCCCGGTAGGCCATCGCGATCCCGTCCCCGGTCGCGATGTCGGGGTTCGAGGTGTAGAGGTAGACCTTTCCGGCGCCGCCGGTCGCGAGGACCGTCGTGCGCGCGAGGATGGTCCGGACACGGCCGGATGCCTTGTCGAGGGCGTAGATGCCGAGGCAGCGGTCATCGTGGACGTCGATGTCCTCGAGCCGGCGGCGGGTGATGAGGTCGATGGCGACCGTGTGCTCGACGAAGCGGATGTTCGGGTGGGCCCGGGCAGCCTCGACGAGGGTCTCTGCGATCGCGCGCCCGGTCACGTCGCCCGCATGGAGGATGCGCCGGTGCGTGTGGCCGCCCTCACGCCCGAGGTCGAAGGCGCCACCCACGCGATCGAAGTCGACGCCCAGCCTGCTGAGCTCGGCCATGTGGTCGGGGGCCTCGCGGACCGCGACCTCGACGGCTTCGCGATCGCAGAGTCCAGCTCCGGCAACGAGCGTGTCCGAGACGTGGGCGTCGAAGGAGTCATCGCTGGCGGTGACCGCGGCGATGCCTCCCTGCGCGTAGCGTGTGTTGGACTCGAACGCCTCGCGCTTGGTGACCACCATCACCGAGCCGTGCTCCGCCGCCTTGAGGGCGAACCAGAGCCCGGCGATCCCGCTGCCGAGCACGAGGAAGTCGACGTCGGACGTGTCGGGAGTGCCAGGGTTCATGGGATGCCTCTTGGGCCGTGTGCGAAAGGCCCGGGATCGCTGACCGGGAGAGCCGGGCCGGGCGGTACACCCCGGAGCCCAGGCCCGGGACGTCTGCTCGACCCGGGGGCTGCTCGACTAGGCCGACGACCGGTTCGAGGAAAGTGCCGCGCAGGTGTTCCGCGTTCTGGCGCCGTCGCTAGGAATCGGGCAGAATGATGGCAATTGTGTGAGGCTCCTCTGCGGCCATGATCCTCCGAAACCTCACTTTGGGTGCGACCGTGACCGCCGCGGCGCTGATGACGATGCCCGGCGTCGTCGCGAAGGCGCGCGCTGAGATCTACCGGTACGAGCAGCCCGACGGCACCGTCGTCTTCTCGACGACGCCTCAGCCGGGCATGCGGCCGACCGCCGTCTACGGCGAGGGTCGGCGTGCGCCCGGCAGGAGCGCCACGGGGACAGCCGCCCCGCAGGGGAACGGCCACGATCGGTTCGATGGCATCATCCGCGAGGCGGCCGACCGCTACCAGTTGCCGTTCGCCTTCGTGAAGGCGGTGATCCGGGTCGAGTCGGGCTTCAACCCCGATGCGGTCAGCCCGGTCGGGGCCCAGGGGCTGATGCAGCTGATGCCTGCGACGGCGGCAGAGCTGCAGTGCGAGGACCCTTTCGATCCACGTCAGAACATCATGGCGGGCACGCAGTTCCTGCGCATGCTCGCCAACCGCTACAACGGCGACATCAACCTGGTGCTCGCCGCCTACAACGCCGGTCCGGGTGCCGTCTCGCGCTTCGAGGGGATCCCCTTCGAGGAGACCCGCGTGTACGTCGAGCGGGTCTACTCCTTCTACCAAGAGTACCTGGCCGCGGAGCGTCGGCCGTAAGTGAATCCCGTGGACGCGGTCGCTCCGCTTCGCATCTCAACGTCGACGCTCCGGCGCGAATTCTGGAACGTCCCGAACGTCCTGACCATCGGCCGAATCGCGATCATCCCGGTCGTCTGCTGGCTCCTCGCCGACGGCTCGCCCACGGACTGCATGTGGGCAACGTGGCTGTTCGGGGCCGCCGCGTTCACCGACTGGCTCGACGGCTACATCGCGCGAAAGCAGAAGCTCGAGACGCTGACCGGCAAGTTCCTCGACCCGCTCGCCGACAAGCTGCTGGTCATGGCGATCTTCGTCACGATGGTCGACATGGACCGGCTGCCGACCTGGTTCGTCATGATCTCGCTGGCGCGCGAGATCTCGGTGACCGCGCTCCGCGCACTCGCGGCCGCTGAGGGCATCATCATTGCGGCGGAGTGGGGCGGCAAGTGGAAGACGGCCTTCCAGCTCGTCGGCCTTGTCTGTGTCATGATCCACTACACCTACCCGGTGCTGACGCCGTTCGGGGAGTGGGAGATCCGGTTTCACCGCGTCGGGTTTGCCCTGCTGCTGCTGTCTCTCGGCTACAGCCTGACGAGTGGCTGGACCTACTTCAGGGACTTCTTGCGCGGCATCGACCCCGCTGCCACGCCCCGATCGTGAGGGCAGCGCGCCGTCTCAGGCGCGCGTCGAGGAGACGAACAGCCCGGGCGAGAGCCGACGAACGTCGTGGTCGCTCGGGTCGCCGGTCGCGATCAGCACGGCATGGCCGCGTCGCGCTGCATCGGCGGCGGCGAGCTCCAGTTCCGGGCCCCGGGGATCCTCGCCGACCCAGATGATCCAGCCCGGCTCGGGCGCCGCCCGGGTGGCGAAGCGGATGGCCTGCGCGGCGACCCACGCCGGCGCCGGGGCCGGCTCGCGGCGCGGCGGCGCAAAGTCGGGTGCGCCCCAGCGCACGAGGGCCCCGATGCCGTCTGGCTGCGGAGCCAGGGTGCCGTCGAGCTCGGGATCGTCGAGCTGCGCCTCTTCGGCGAGCCGCACGGCCGCCTCGGTCAGCAGCCGCACGCGCTCCTCGGCGGTGTCCCCGCCGGGCGCGACGGGCAGCCGCAGCTCCTCGCGCACGAGCAGGTGCAGCGCCTCCGCGAGATCGTCGGGGCTCGCACACGCGGCGGCGCGCGCAGCGGTCGGGGCATGCGCAAGCGCACGTGCACAACGCGCCGCCTGGAAGGCCCCACGGCGCGGTGGATGCGCCGCGAGCAGGCGCCCATCCGAGGTCAGCACCAGGCCGGCTGCCATCCGTGCGCGACGCGCGGCATCGAGCCAGCCCGCCGCGACGCCGAGCCGCGCGAACGCCTCCCGCTCGCTCGCGTCGGGCGCGAGATCGACGGCGACCACGAACGGGACCGATACCTCCGCGTCGTGGTCGCGGACGATCCAGGACCCCGCGCGCGCGGAGTGCTTCCACGCGATGCGGCGCATCGAGTCGCCGGGCGCATAGGCCCGGAGCTGCCGTGTCTCGAAGCCGTCGCCCGTGGAGGCAGCGCGATGATCGCCGGCGCGACGCAAGCTCAGCCCCAGCAGCGCGGCGAGGAGCCGGCGCGGCGGTTCCGTCGGTGGAGGGACCACGCAGGCCCCCGCCGACACGAACGCGAGCGTCTGCAACGAGGCGAGATCGGCGCCCGCAGTCGTGGTCAGGCGGAGCGTCCGGACCATGACGCGCCCGAGCCGGGTTGCCTTGGCACGGACGCGCCAGCGGATCCGGGAGGCGCCCCCGAGCGGCTCGAAGGGGAGCGAGCTCGCCGGCAGCGAGAGCCCCCGGACCGGCTCGCTGTGCGCCACGAGCGACCGGACGGCGCTACGGACGCGGAGGGTGACCTCCCAGTCCACCTCAAGCTCGCTCCCGAACTCGATCGTGGGCAGCTCGCGGTCTCCGATCAGCGCACGGATCGACAGTCCACCGTCGGAGATCTCCCGGTGGAGACGAGCGACGGACTGGACGGCCCAGGCCAGCGTGGCTCCGCCCACGGCGCCCGCCAGGCACCACCACCAGAGCCCCGACCAAGCGCCAAGCGCAAACAGGGTCGCTGCGAGGATCACCATGGCGGAGCCGGCCCGTGTCAGTTCGATGCGCACCGGTCAGGCGCGGTCGTAGGTCACGTCGCGCAACACGCGCGCGACGACATCGACATCACGGACACCCCCGATCATCGCCGCGCTGGTGATCACGAGCCGGTGCGCGAGCACATGCGGCGCCACGAAGCGCACATCGTCGACGTTGACGTAGTCCCGACCGCTCAGGAGCGCCCGCGCCCTCGCCGCCCGGGCCAACGCAAGCGTGGCGCGCGGAGAGGCCCCGGTCGCAACACCCGGCACGCGCCGCGTGGCACGCGCGACCGCCACCACGTAGTCTCGCATGATGTCTGTCAGCGTCACGCGCAGCGCCAGCTCCTGCA
Source organism: Bradymonadia bacterium (assembly GCA_044376025.1). Classification (GTDB taxonomy): domain Bacteria; phylum Myxococcota_A; class Bradymonadia; order REDH01; family REDH01; genus JBILLP01. Next base: position 11,523 of record JBILLP010000002.1, on the reverse strand, counting down.
GTGCCGCGACAGAGCCCGGGTCGAGGATCGGCGGCGGGGGTGCCACGTTGCGGTGGTGGGTCGCCAGCAGGGTCCGCTCCTGCTCCTCGGTCGGGTACTCCATCTGCACGCGGACAAGGAACCGGTCGAGCTGGGCCTCGGGCAGCAGGTAGACGCCCTCGTGCTCGACGGGGTTCTGGGTGGCAATCACCAAGAAGGGCCGTGGCAGCGCGAGCGTCTCGCCCTCGAGGGTGACACAGGACTCCTGCATCGCCTCGAGCAGCGCAGCCTGCGTCTTGGCGGGGGCGCGGTTGATCTCGTCGCCGAGCACCACGTTGGCGAACACCGGGCCGTGCCGCAGCACGAACTGCCCGCCGGCGCGGGGGTCGATGACGTACCCGCCCGTGATGTCGCTCGGCATCAGGTCGGGCGTGAACTGCACACGCCTGAAGGTCCCGCCGATCAACGCGGCGAAGGCGCGGGCGACCGTCGTCTTCGCGACACCAGGGACGCCCTCGAGCAGCACGTGGCCGCCGGCGAGCAGCGACACGAACAGCAGGTCGGGCACCAGGCTCCCGCCCTCGTACTGCCTGGCCATCTGCTGGCGGTACGTCTGGTACAGCGCCGCAACCCCGTTCAGTTCAGCGGCTGTCGGGGGTGGCTCGCTCGTCGTCGGCAGGGTCATGGTTGGTTCCGTGGAAAGAATCGAAACAGCGTCGAGAGTGCCGTCGCAAACAGCAACAGGGCAAGCCACGCAAGGACGGACGCGGGCAGTCCCTCCGCCTGCGCGGCACGGAGGATGCCATTGGCGTCGCGAAAGCGCTCCGCGAGCGCCCGGGCCTTCACCGCGGCTCCGCCTCCGGTGATGCGTGCGCCATCGCTCGCGACCACGATCCTGCAGCCGGGTCGGTTGTCGCAGAGCAGCCGCACCGCGCTCCGGGCGAAGGCCAGGTTGTCGGCGCGCTCGAGCATGAGATTCGTCAGGATGCTCGGGTCGCTCAGGACGACCACGCGGCCCGCCCCGATCGACATGTCGTACACGGCGGCGAGTCGCGCGTCGAACCTGAACGCGGCTCCGTCGAGGCCCCACAGCGCGCTCGGGTGGTTGGTGAGCAGCGTCCGCGCCGAGTCAGAGAGGGGGTGATGTCCGACCGCCGTGGCCCGCAGGAGCGCCGACTCCGGCGTCGCGGGCTGTCCCGCGCCGACCGGCACCTCTCGATGAAGCCCGACCCGGGCCAGCAGGGGACCCGCGGAGCCGAAGTCGTCTGCCAGCAGGATGTTGCCGCCCGTCTCGATGTGCTCGATGATCGCGTCGAGCGGCAGCTCGCTCGTCGGGTAGAGCAGCACGAGCACGCTACGGGCCGGCAGGTCAGGGAGCGAGACGCTGTCGACCTGGCTCCACGGCATGCCGAGGCTGTCCAGCATCGAGGCAAGGCGGGAGAGCCCGTCCCAGGCATCCGAGTCCATGCGGTAGTTGGCGCCTCCTGGGCGGTCGACCGGGGCGGGCGACTGCGCCTGGGCCGGGCCAGGCGCCGCGAGGCAGGCGGCCGCCGACAGGAGGATCCCGAGCAGGGTCACGCTGCGGGACATCATCGCCTCACCCCAGGGTCACGGGTGGCAGCGCCGGTGGCCCGCTCTGCGAGGGTGCGTGCGCGGCTGACGGCGTCGGGGCCGTAGGTACGGCCGCTGAACGCCACGTCGTCGACGAGCGCCGCGAGGGCCTCCGCGGCCTCAATCGGGTGCCGCGGCTCCGCATCGCCATGCAGGGCGCGGTCGAGATCCGGCCGCAGGTACTCCCCGGGGCGCGCGGGCCGCCGCAGCGTGGGCCTTCGGTCCCTGAACCATCCGATGATCTCGGACACGGTGGCCCGTCCCCAGCGAGGAGCGTCGGCGTCGCCCTGGGGCGCAAGCGCCGACAGGCTGACCGCCACCTCTGCCCGCACGCTCGCCAGCGGGACAACCAGCCGGTACCCTGGTGGCGGCGCAGCCAGCCGTGCCGGCAGCCAGCCCGGGCTCTCGACCCGCAACGGGGCGGCACCCGCGGGCTCGAACGCCAGGCCTTCGGCCGGAACCCGCGAGACGTGCCCCTCCGCAAGCTGCACCGAGGCCTCGATCGGGCGGCGGGAGTCCCGGTCGACGACCTGCAGCAGCGCTCGGCCCGCCTCAAGGCCCGGCACGGGCTCGAGGAGCGGTGCGCTCGGGTCGCGAACACCCGGACCGCCCGGCCTGCCGGGCCGGCCCGATGCCCGCCCGCGCCGGAGCGCGAGGCGACGCGAGAGCGGCTCGAGCACGAGTGCGAGGATCGCACCGATCGCGAGTGCGAGACCCAGCCAGGGCAGCAGCCCGCGGCGCGCAGGCAGGTCGAGCGTCGCCGGTCTGAACGACGCCGCGGAGACCGTCGTGGCGAAGGCTCCGCCCAGCCCCGGTGCAGCGATCGATTCCTCGACGCAGCCACCGGCTGAGGTCACGCGGGGCTCATGGTGCCCGGAGCCCTCGAAGTAGACGGCGACCCCTGCCACCGAGTCGTCGCCATCGAGCGCACAGGCCTCGAGGCGCCAGGTGGGGACAAGCGCGAACGGCGAAGGGGGCGCGGCGACGGATAGCCGCAGCGCTGCGTCGGCGACCACGAAGCCGGTGGCCGACCAGCTCGCGGCGAAGCTCGCGTCGGATGCGGGTACCTCGACGGACAGCGCGCAGGCCCCGCGCGGCTCCTCGACGAGCGCGACGCGCAGCACGCCCGACGCATCGGTCAGCGCCGGACCGGGCTTTCGGGCGCACGAGCCGGACACCGTGACAGGCACCTGCGAGAGCGGCGCGCCACCCGCGGTGACGCGGAGGTCGACCGACACATCGTCGCCCTGGCGCCATGCCGCGGGCCAGTCGGCCTCGATCCGGGGCGTCCGGAGCGCGACAGTCACAAGCCGCCGGGCCACGCTCGGCTGCTGCCCCGGAGCCCCAGCGAAGCTCGCCTCGAGCATCCAGTCGCCCTCATCGAGTCGAAGAGGCGCCATCCAGGCACCGTCGGCCTGCGTCAGCACCTCGCGGCGCACCTCGGCATGGGCGCGGCTGCGGGCAACGATCACCACCGTGCGGGCAGGCTGCCCGACGCCGAGGTCATCGCGGACAAACCCGACCACGTCGACACGGCGCCCGACGGCGCGGGTCTCGACCTCGATGCTCGTCGCGGACTGTACCTCGAGCGGCACGGCCAGGGCCGACGGGGCACCGGCGAGCAGCGCGGCCGCCGGAAGCAACACCGGGATGCTCCGCATGACACGGGCGACGGCGTTTGCTAGCCACCCATGTCGACCTTGCGTCCGAGGATCGCCAGGTCGAGGACCCAGCGGAGCACTACGCATGCCCGAGGCACTCCCTTCGCCCGCCGCCCAGCGGCCCCCATGGCCCCGCAAGAAGCTGGTCTTCTCGGAGGAGGTGCATGGCATGAAGGAGGTCGTTCGTCGCCATGGGCTTCGCACGGTCTGCGAGGATGCCAAGTGTCCTAATCTATCGGAGTGCTTTTCGCACCGGGAGGCGACCTTCATCGTCATGGGTGACCGTTGCACCCGGCGATGCAGTTTCTGCGCGATCCCGACCGGCCGACCGGCGCCGCTCGACCCGGGCGAGCCGCAGCGACTCGCAGAGGCGATCGCCGAGATCGGCTTTCACCACGTCGTCGTCACCGGGGTGGCCCGAGACGACCTCGCCGATGCAGGCGCTGCCCACTACGCAGCCTGCGTGCGGCAGATCCGCCTGCTGAACCCCACAACCACGGTCGAGGTGCTGACGTCGGACTTCAAGGGGGAGCAGGCGCCGCTCGAGGTCGTCGCTGCCGAAGACCTCCAGGTCTTCAACCACAATGTCGAGACCGTGCCACGGCTGCACCGGGAGGTGCGTCCGCAGGCAAGGTACGAGCGCTCGCTCGACGTGCTGGCACGGTTCAAGCGGCTGCGGCCCGATGTCTTCACCAAGTCGGGCCTGATGCTCGGGCTGGGCGAGACCGACGACGAGGTCGAAGGCGTCCTGCGGGACCTCAGGCTGCACGAGGTCGACGTCGTGACGATCGGCCAGTACATGCAGCCGATGCTCCAGAACTCCGGCGTCCAGCGATTCGCGACCCTGGAGCGGTTCGAGCAGTTCGAGAGGCTCGGGAAGGCCCTCGGCTTCAGGCTCACGCTGTCGGGCCCGTATGTCCGCTCGTCGTTCGCGGCCGGTGATGCCGCCGCGCTGCTCAAGCGGGTTGCCGAGCCCGGGGTGCACCCATGAGGGCGCTCTCGACCCTGCTCACGATGGCGCTTGTCTCGACGTCGGTCTCGCTGCCGGATCAAGGCTTCGCGCAGCCTGCGCAGTCGCCCCGGGGCTACCGCATCGCCGTGGTTCCCGGGGCCGTGTCGGGTGTTTCGCAGCGACAGGGGGCCGACATCGTCGAAGAGAGCGCCTACCTCGCCCAGGACTTCGGCGGCTTTGAGGTCGTCAGGGGCTACCAGCTCGAACCCTACGTCGGGCCCGAGCTCGCGCGCGCGGTCGGTCGCTGCAGAGGCGCGTCGCGGTGCTACCTCGACGCGCTCTTTCGCTCGTCGTTCGACTACGCGCTCGTCGTCAACATCACCCGCGGCGACGAGGGTGTCCGTGTGGTGTACGAGATGCTCGACGTACGCGTGGGGCTTTCGGCACTGACGACCGAGACAGCCCTGCCGGCCCCGACCGACTTCGCCTACCTGATGGTGCCCTGCCACGACGCGCTCAAGTCGACGCCGGACTGGGTGGAGCCCTCCACGCCGCTCCCTGCGGACGCTCTCCCCCCGGTAGCCCTTGAGCCTCCGCCGGTCGCCGCGGCGCGCCCCACCCCGCCGCCGCTGTCGCGCCCGCTCGAGGCCACAGGCCCGCGCCGGCCCGTCTCGACGGGTGCGTGGGTCGCTGGCGCGGGTGGCGCCGTCATGGCGGGAGGCCTGCTACTGGGGTTTGCCGCAGACGACACGCTGCAGATCCTGCAGGGGTCGCCGCGCGACCGCGACGAGGTCACGTCGCTGCAGGCGCAGGGAGAGCGGCAGCAGCTCCTCGCGAATGTCGCACTCGGCGTCGGTGGCGCCGCGCTGGCCGGGGGCGTGATCATGATGCTCCTCGACCGCGACGCAGGCGGCTCCGTCACGGTGATCCCCATCGAGCGCGGCGTGCAAGTCGGCGTGCGCTGGTAGGCTGGCTGGCCGTGCCTTCGCCCAGGCTCGCACTCCGCTCGTTCGCCGGACCGGTCGACTTTGCGCGCTCGTTCTCGCGGCCGCTCCGCGTGGTCCACATCTCCGACCAGCATGTGGGCAGGGTCACGCCCGAATCGGTGCAGCGCGCAGCCATCGAGCTCGCGAACGAGCAGGAGCCCGACCTGGTGGCGCTCACCGGGGACTTTGTCTGCCACAGCCTTGACTACCTCGACCAGCTCACTTCGCTGCTCCGGGCGATCAGGGCGCCAAGCGTTGCAGTGCTCGGGAACCATGACCACTGGTCAGGAGCGAACGAGGTCAGGCGGGCGCTGCGAAGTGCCGGTGTGGAGCTCCTCGACAATGCCAACACCCGCATCACGCTTCATGGCCAGACCCTGCAGGTCGTGGGCCTGGACGACGCCTACACGGGTCACGCCGACCTCTCCCGCGCGCTCGTCGGCCTCGACCCGCGGCTGCCGACGCTGGGGCTCTCGCACATCGCCGAGGAGGCAGAGGGGCTCTGGCAGGCCGGGGCATCGCTCGTGCTGTCGGGTCACACGCACTCGGGCCACGTCGCGTGGGGCCGCATGCACCACCTGCTGATCGGCGGGCTGGCCGGACACCGGTATGTGCACGGGCTGTACGGGTGTCGGCGCGGCATCGAGGCGCCCGGGGCCGTCTATGTCAATGCCGGCATTGGTGCCGCGGTGATGGGGCTTCGGCTCGGTGAGCGGGCCCGGCGTGAGGTCGCCGTGTTCAGGCTCGGGGAGATGCCCGGCGAAGCACTCGAGCACCATGCCGAGCAGCAAGCCCTGCCGGGGCGCGCGCCCTCGGAGCAGCTCAAGGCGAGGCGGATCGCGCAGGTCGAGCGAAAGGCGTGGCTGCGCGACCAGAAGCGCCGCGACGAGCGCTAGTCGGCGACGAACAACATCAGCGCGCCGGTGATGTCAGCGGTGCCCCCTCGGCGCAGCAGCAGGTACCGGGCGTCCTGATCCAGGCAGAACTCCTGCTCGAAGCGCGGTCCCGAGGTGGTCTGCATCGTGAGTCGGTCTCCGGCCAGCGACCAGGTCCCGATCTCGGCTGTGTCGCGCTCGACGACCTGCTGCTCGCACGCGCAGGCTTCATCGTCGACCCCGCAGCTGCCACCGAGGATCGCGCCCTGGCAGAAGCCGGCTCCACCACCGTAGCAGTCAAGCGGGATGCGGCTGGTGATCGTCAGGTCGCGCGCGCGGTAGTCGAACCGGTAGCGCGTCGCGTCGACGAACGAGAGCAGGCCCTCTGCGGTGCCGGAGACGCCGAAGCGTGCCGGCGGGCAGGTGTCGCCCAGGGGAGCGTAGCCATCGACGGTCGGACAGTAGGCGACAAGCCGCCACGACCCCGACGGCGGGGCTCCGAACGCCCTACACGACAGATCCTCCGGCAACGCGGTGCACGAGTACGCTGCGGGCTCGGTGGTACCGTCTTCGTCGGTCGCGTCACCGCCCCCGCAGCCGACAAGCATCGCCGCCACGAGGCCGAGAGGTGCGAGGCTACGAACGCTCCGTCGCGAGCAGCAGCTCATGCCACGCCTCCCTCGCGCGCCGAAGCGCGGCGCGCTGGGCGGCGGGCGCGTCGGCGGCGACCCTGCGCGCCTCCGCGGCGACCTTGGCAGCCTGCTCCGCGCGGGCCTCTGCGGCCTCGAGCGCACCGCGGAGATCCTCCATCATCGAGGCCCACTCCGCCTCGCGGTGCGCGGCGGCATCGGCTGCCGACTCTGCTTCTGCACGCAGCGTGGCAACGGTCGTACGGAGCGACTCCATCTCGGACTGGTGCGTCCGGATGACACCCTGCAGCCGCGACCGCTCCGCCTCCTGGGCAGCATCGCCATCGGCACGGAACGCCTCAAGCTCGGCGCGCGCCTCGGCCGCCTCGATCCTTGAGGTGGCGGCCTCGCCCCGCGCCGTCGCGGCAGCCTCGCGCCACGAGGCACCCTCGCGACGCTCCGACTCGAGCTCGGCGCCCAGCTCCGACACCCGGGCGGTTAGCGTTGCGGCCTGCGCGGCCGACGCGTCGGCCCGTTCGAGCAGGTGGACCCGTTCGGACTGGCTCGCCCCGAGCAGCTGCTCGAGCTCCTGCACGCGGCCCCGAGACTCGTCGAGACGGAGCCGGAGCAGCTCCCGGTTGGCGTTGACCTCGTCGAGGCTGCTGCGAAGCGCATCGAGCTCGGTTGCCACCGACGCCTGGGCCTTGCGCGTCGACTCGAACTCGACCCGCTGCGCATACTCACGCGCGCCGTCGAGGTCGCGGGCCATCGATCCGAGCTCACCCCGGAGCACCGAGAGCTCTGCATCGAGCGCAGCGCAACGGCCTCGAAGCTCCGCGAGTTCGAGCGCATCGCCCGACTCGTGGATCGGGCGCGACTCGGAGACACGCGCCCCGTCTGCGAGGGCGGGAGCGCCGGGCGCAGCCGACCCATCGAGCGACGAGAGCAGCTCCTCGGTGCTCATGCCGGCCGCCTGGGCGTCGCGCAGCCGCTGGCGCGCGCCCTCGACGGTGAAGCGGTGCGTGTAGAGCAGCTTTCGGATCACGAGCAGGATCTCGATGTCCTTTCGCCTGAAGAGGCGCTGCTGCGACTTCGTCTTGGCGGGACGGAGCACCCTGAACTCCGTCTCCCAGTACCGGATGATGTAGGGCTTGACGTCAATGAGCTTCGCGACCTCTCCGATCTTGAAGTAGGTCTTGTCGGGGATCGCGAACGCGGGTTCCGGCTTCACCGCCATGGGGAGGTCCTCGTTCAGCGCTGGGCCGCATTGATCCGGTCCTTGAGGACCGGCGATGCGCGGAACGTCACGACATGACGGGCGCTGATCTCCATCTCCTCGCCGGTCAGCGGGTTGCGGCCCACGCGGGGCTTCTTGAACCGGACCGTGAAGTTGCCGAAGCCGCTCAGCTTGATCCGGTCACCCGTCGACAGCGCCTCGCGGAGCACGTCGAAGAGCCCATCGACCAGCTCTGCGGACTCCTTCTTCGAGAATCCGCCGAGTTGGCCATGTACAGCGTCTGACAGGTCAGCCTTGGTCGTGGTGCTCATGGGTCCCTTCATGCGACTCGATCTCAAGTGAGATCGAGCTTTCATAACCCGGGGCGACGCGGGCTTCAACCGTGTTCAATCGCCTAGCGCACGACTGCACCAAGCTCGGTGGTCAGGGTCTGGACCACCGCGTTGTGGGCCGCCTCGACCTGGCCGTCGGTGAGGGTCGCACCCGGATCCCGATAGACGATCCGCAGGGCAAGGCTGCGCTTGCCGGGCTCGAGACGGTCACCCGTGTACACGTCGAACAGCCGCACCGACTCGACGAGCGCGTGCCTGGCCCCGGCGATCGCAGCCTCCACACGCTCGAACGGGAGCGAGGCGTCGAGGAGGAGCGCCACATCGCGGGTGGCATCCTGCATGCGCGCAATCGGGCTGAACCGGCGCGCGGCCTGGGGCTGGGCGAACACCTCATCGAGCGAGAGCTCGACGGCAAAGACATGGTCCTTGACGTCCCACCGGTCGAGCACGCCCGGGTGGACCCGTGCCGCAACCCCCACCGCCCTGCCCTCGCACCGGATCTCCGCGACCATGGCCGGATGCGCCCACGGAGGCGGCGACTGCGCCTCATGGAGCGTGAGCCGTCGGCGTAGGGCCGGTGCGACGCCCTCAACCAGCCCGACGATGTCGTGGGCGTCGAACGCCGCACCCTGGTTCGACCAGTCGAGTGAGCGCGTACCCGTCGCGACGGCAGCGAGGTGGAGCGGCTCGCGATGGTCGGAGAGTCCCTCACCCTCGAACACACTGCCGACCTCGAAGAGCGCGACCCGCTCGGCGCCTCGCGCCAGGTTGTGCGCAACGTTGCCGAGCAGTCCGCCGAGCAGGCTGTGACGCATGGTCGAGTGCTCGGAACTCAGCGGGTTCCGGAGCCAGATCGAGGCCTCGCGGCCAAGCAGCGCGGCCGTTGTCGCGGGGTCTGCAAGCCCCCAGTTGATCGCCTCGTGCCAGCCGAGCCGGGTCGCTGCATCGCGCACCGCATCGATGGCATCGAGGCGTTCTCCGGCCTGGATCGGCTGGTCCTGCTGCGGCACGGGTGCATCACCGCGCCGAATAGGCGGCACCCCGGGGATCCCGGCCGGAAGCGTCGCGGGGAGCGCATCGAAGCCGATCAGGCGCCCGATCTCCTCGACGAGGTCGATCGGGCGCTCCAGGTCCGGCCTGAAGGTCGGGACCGTGACAAGCAGCCGGTCGCCGCGTGGCGTCACGCCAAGCCCGAGCGACTCGAGCAGGCGCACGACCTCGTCGGTGGAGACCTCAAGCCCCAGCACCCTGCGCGTCATCGAGAGCGCAAAGTCGATGCTGACCGGTTCCACGCGCCGCCGCACCACGTCAACTGCGCCGGGCGCGACCTCGCACTGGTGGCCGAGCGCGGCCTGCGTTGCCGCCAGCAGCTCGAGCGTCCGGGCCAGGACAGGCTCGAAGCCGTTGGGGTCGACGCCGCGCTCGAAGCGGTACGAGGACTCGGTCCGCATTCCGAGCCGCTTGGCGGTGCGTCGAACCGTCATGCGATCGAAGTGCGCACACTCGAAGAAGACCGATGTCGTCGTGGGAGAGATCTCCGAGTTGGCGCCGCCCATCACGCCGGCGATCGCGACGGGTCGAGCGCCATCGCAGATCAGCAGCTCGTCGCCCTCGAGGGTTCGCTGCTGGCCGTCGAGCGTCTCAATGCCCTCCCCGCGCGCCGCGCTGCGGACCTCGATCCGGCGCCCACCGACCTGGTCGAGGTCGAACCCATGCAGGGGCTGCCCGAACTCGAAGAGGATGTAGTTGGTGACGTCGACGATGTTGTTGACCGGGCGCTGCCCGACGGCCTCCAAGCGCCGCCGCATCCACAGGGGCGACGGGCCGACGCGAACACCTCGCGCGAGCACGCCGGCATACCTGGAGCAGCGGTCGTCGCGGATCTCGACCTGGATCTCGCCGTCGATGGCCGCGCCGCCGCGATGGACCGTGCCACCCCGGGCGGGCGGGCTCCGCCTCGCGCAGCCGAGTCTCGCGGAGATCTCACGGGCGAGGCCGATGATGCTGAGGCAGTCGGCCCGGTTCGGCGTCAACGAGAGCTCGAAGACGACGTCGTCGAGACCGAGCACGCGGGCCAGCGGTGTCCCGGGCACGGCGTCGGGCTCGAGCACGAGCAGTCCGGCGTGGTCGTCGGCGAGGCCGAGCTCGCGGGCCGAGCAGAGCATCCCGGCGGATGAGACGCCCCGGACAGCGGATACCGCGATGGTGGCGCCGTTCGGCAGGCTCGCCCCGGGGAGTGCGAGCGGCACGAGGAGGCCGGGCGCAGCGTTGGGTGCCCCGCAGACAATGGTGCGGAGCGCCGAGGAGCCGTCGTCGACCTCGCAGACGCGGAGCTTGTCGGCGTTCGGGTGGGCAACGGCCGTGACGATGCGCCCCACGATGACCTGTTCGAGGCCACGGTCGAGCCTGACAATCCCCTCGACCTCGAGGCCACCTAGGGTGAGCCTGCGGGCGACCTCCTCAGGCGTCCAGCCCGAGAGGTCCACGTGTTCTGACAGCCAGCCCCAGGTAGCGCGCATGGCCGAACCTCCATCGGCGGGGATCCCGCCGGTTCAGACGAACTGAGAGAGAAACCTGACGTCGTTCTCGTAGAAGTGGCGGATGTCGTCGATGCCGTAGACGAGCATCGCGACCCGTTCGACGCCGATGCCGAACGCGAACCCGGTCAGCACATCGGGATCGTAGCCAACCGAGCTGAAGACCTCAGGGTCGACCATGCCGGCACCCAGGATCTCGATCCAGCCCGAGTGCTTGCAGACGCGGCAGCCGGTGCCGCCGCAGAAGACACACTGGACGTCCACCTCCACCGACGGTTCGGTGAAGGGGAAGAAGCTCGGTCGAAGCCGGATCTCGACATCCTTCTTGAAGAGTCCCCGCGAGAAGCGGAGGAGCGTCCCCTTGAGGTCGGCCATGGTGATGTTGCGGTCGACGACGAGGCCCTCGACCTGCCTGAAGTTCGGGCTGTGGGTCTGGTCGAGCGTGTCGCAGCGGTAGACGGCGCCGGGGGCGGCGATCCGGATGGGGGGCTCGTTGGCGAGCATGGTCCTGATCTGGACCGGCGAGGTGTGGGTTCGAAGCAGCCGTCCGTCGCGGAGCAGGAAGGTGTCCTGCATGTCGCGCGCGGGGTGGTCCGGGGGGAAGTTGAGCGCCTCGAAGTTGTGGAAGTCGGTCTCGACCTCTGGACCGAGCGCCACGTCGAAGCCCATGTCGCGAAAGACGCGGAGCATGTCGCGCTCGACGAGGCGGAGCGGATGGATGGCC
>JBILLP010000528.1:0-2892 GCA_044376025.1 Bradymonadia bacterium | reverse complement strand
CCGCGACCGGAGGCGTCGGCTTGTCACGGCCGACCAGCAAGAATGCGACGCCCGCGATGACGATCACGGCGCCGATCCCGACCACCAGCCCGGCTCGGCCACCCGAGCGCACGGGCGGCTCGTCGTCCTCGAACGACACGGCCGGGGCTGCCCCGGTTGGCGGTCGCAGCACGACCTTGCCACCGGGCGCCGTGTAGCGGAATGCGAGCCCGCCGAAGCGCAGCAGCGCGCCGTTGGTGAAGGCACGACGATCGACCCGGCTGCCGTCGATCGAGACGCCGCCACCGAGGTCCTCCAGGACCCAGCCATCCTTTCCGTGGCTGAGCCGGACGTGTGACGAGGCGACCCCCGGGTGCTCGATCTGCACGTCACAGAGGTCCCCACTGCCGAGGACGATCTCGGTCCGGTCGAGCGTGAGCACGGACCCGACGTAGGGCGCCGTCTGGCCGACCAGCGTGCCGCCATCGAAGGCAGCGCCGGCGGCACGCAGCAGCGTCCGCGCGGTGGTCGGGGCTGCCTCTGCCGTGGCTCCGGGCTCGGCCGCGGCCGGAGCGGGCCGGGGGACCGCCAACGGGACCGTCTCCGCGAGCGGTGCCTCTGTCGCCTGCGGCGCGTCGGCTGACCGGGGTGCGAAGTCGACCTGGGCCAGGCTCGGCGCCACGAGCTTCGAAGGCGGCGCGGTCACGGCCGCCGCCGGCACGTCGGGCCAATCGTCCTCGATCTCGCGGACCGGAACCACCGGCGAGGGGACAGACGGACGGTCTTCGCGGATCGACAGCCGGTAGTCGCCGATCACGAAGGCGTCGCCCGGCTCGAGCCGCTTCGACGTGATGCGGCCATCGCCTCCGCGCGTGCCGTACCGGGAGCGGTCCTCGAGGTAGTAATCGTCGCCCTTCTTGAAGATGCGGGCGTGGTCGCGCGAGACATTCCGCTCGGTGAGCCGGATGGTGTTCCCCTCGCGACGTCCGATGGTGATCTCTGCCCGCAGCAGCGGGACCGTGGTCCGCCGGTTCTCGGCATCCTCGATGATGAGCTTCAACATGGGCATCACATCCCGGTGTGCGCGCAATGGCCGCACCTAGCACGCGAAGGGGCACGCTTTCAACGCGCATCCAACGGGCGTCGCTTGACCGCCCCCCGACCCCGCCGGTAGTCGGCCCCCACCATCGCCTCTACCGCGCCACGAGCCAGCTCCTCATGCCGACCCCTGTCCTGACGATCCACGACACGCTGACCGGCACCAAACGCCCGTTTGAGCCCATCGTGCCGGGCGAGGTCAAGCTCTACGTCTGCGGTGTCACGGTCTACGACTACGCCCACATCGGCCATGGCCGGACCTTCATGACCTTCGACACGGTCGTGCGCTACCTGCGGCACCGGGGCTTCACGGTCACCTTCGTCCGCAACCACACCGACATCGACGACAAGATCATCCACCGTGCCGCGGAGCGCGGCGAAGACCCGGTCACCCTCGCCGAGCGCTTCATCGCAGCGCTCGATGAGGACGCCGCCAGGCTTGGCCTGGTCGCCCCGGACATCGCGCCGCGTGTCACCCAGACCATGCCCGAGATCCTCGGGATGATCGAGCGGCTGATCGAGCGGGGACACGCCTATGCGGCCGGAGGGGATGTCTACTACGCGGTCGAGTCGTTCGCGGACTATGGCAAGCTCGCACACCGGCGGCTCGACGACATGCGGGCTGGGGAGCGCGTCGCGGTCGATGAGCGCAAGCGCAACCCGTTCGACTTTGCGCTGTGGAAGGCCGCCAAGCCCGGAGAACCCTCGTGGGACAGCCCGTGGGGCCCCGGCCGGCCCGGCTGGCACATCGAGTGTTCCGCGATGAGCAAGAAGTACCTCGGCGTGACCTTCGACATCCACGGCGGCGGTTCAGACCTGCAGTTCCCCCACCACGAGAACGAGATCGCACAGTCCGAGGGCGCGAGCGGCTGCACTCTGGCGAACTGGTGGATGCATTCGGCGATGCTGAACATCGACGGCGAGAAGATGTCGAAGTCGCTCGGCAACTTCTGGACGCTGCGCGATGTGCTCGACCAGCACCACGCGGAGACGATCCGCTACTTCTTCTTGACGGCGCACTACCGCAAGGCGGTGAACTACTCGCACCAGAACCTCGAGGCGGCGCGGGAGCGGGTGCGCTACCTCCACAAGGCGCGTCGAGGCGTCGCGGCGGCCCTTGCGGGCGTCGAGGCGCCGGCCGCCCCCGACCGTGTCGCCCTCGCCGGGTGGCTGCAGCGGCTCCACGAGGCGATGGATGACGACTTCAACACACCCGTCGCGCTCGCGGTGATCCAGGAGGCGGCGCGCAACGCCAACGAGATGCTGGCGACGCGCAAGCTGGCAAAGCAGCCCGAGGTGCTGGCGAGGCTCGCGGCGATCGCGTCGTTCCTGGACACGGTGGCAGAGGTGTTCGGTGTGCTGGCCCACGACTCGTCGCAGACCCTGCTCGCGCTGCGCAGGCAGATCGCGGCCCAGCAGGGGGTCGACGAGGGCTGGGTCGTCGAGCGGATCGCGGCGCGCCGGCTTGCCCGTGAGGCCCGGGACTTTGCGGCGTCGGACGCGATCCGCGATGAGCTGACCGCACGGGGCGTCGAGATCATGGACACGCCGTCGGGCACAGAGTGGGACATGGCCCCGCGCAGTGATTCCGCCGACGCCGAAGCGACCTGACCGATGCGGCAGCGCGAGGCACGGCCCTTCGAGCTTGAGTCCCCGTTCACCCCGACGGGCGACCAGCCGGCTGCGATCGAACAGCTCGTCGAGGGCGTGCTCGACGGTGCCCGCCACCAGGTGCTGCTTGGGGTCACCGGCAGCGGAAAGACCTTCACCGTCGCGAACGTGATCGCCCGGACAGGCCGCCCCGCGCTCGTGTTG
>JBILLP010000527.1:0-2894 GCA_044376025.1 Bradymonadia bacterium | reverse complement strand
GGGCGCCACCGCCTGGGAATGTCCCGGCGGCGAAGTCTTTGTACCGGCGCTCTACGAAGGCGAAAAGGTGGTCTGCCGCACCGAACGCGTCACGCTTCCCGCCGGCCTGTTTGCGCCCGATGGGAATCCGTGGGTCGATATTGCGACCGATTGTTCGCTGGTGCCCGAGAAGATGGGGGAGTGCCGGGCGGTGGGGGGTGGGGGAGCGCAGCAAGTCGCGGTTGCGCTAAGTCTCCGCTCGCTTACGGAGAGGCCTCGCGTTGGCGACAGTGCTCGATTCGGGTGTGTGTCGCTCGATCGATTCGGTCAAGTCATCGCGGGGGACCGTCGCGGAGTCCTAACTACTGCGACCGATCACGATTCCATCCAGGACTCCGCTTGGCGACTCACCTTCACGGCACCGGGTTTTCACGACGTTGGTTGCAAGGACGCGCTGGAACAACTGGATGAGTCGATCCAACCAGTCTGGGTGGAGCCCGGCATTCAGTGGCGGCACTGGGTTGTGGATCGCCACTCCGGGGAGCCCGTCGATGGTAAAGAACTTGTTGCGGGACAGAGCCTGGTCCTCGATTGCGTGTCCGAGGACGAGTTCGGAAATCAGACCGTTGGAGACGCGCCGCTCATGGTGCGGGGTCTCGACGGGAACTACACGCAAGCGGGATCGACGTTCAAGGTGACCCGTGCGGGTTGGTATCGCTTCAGTTGCGGACCCGCGGCGTTCGGAACCTCAGAAAGTGCGATGGTCGCGGTTGTTCCCGACATGAGCGACTTGCGCGGTACGATCGAGCTCTCGCCCTCTAGGGCGGAGTACACGGTGGGCGACCTCGTGACGGCTCAGGTCGTGTATCGCGACGCGTTCGGGAACGAGGCGAGGCGAGCGCCTGCGGCGCTGAAGGTCGAGCAATCGGCCACGGCCGGGATTGGGTTGATGAACCTCTCAGAGCGAGTGCGAGCCTTCACGACTTTGGCGAGCGGCGGCGGGCTCTTCGAGCCCACTACGCCCGGCGAACCTGCACAGGTTCCACCCGATGTCTACACGCTTCCGTCACCGGGTGACTTCGCTTTTGGCGGCGCACCGCTCGGTGGAACTCCCGGATCATCGGGGCCTCCGATCATCCCGATCCCGGTCGGGGTGAATCCACCCGCTCCGAGATCGCCAGACGAGGGTATCGGCTGGTCTGGGAGCTGCGTCACGCCGCTCACAGGCGCCTACTTTGCACACGATGACGCGGAGTTGCTGGAGGTGACGCTGTGGGTGGCTCATCGCACCTGGTCAGACCTTACGACAGATGCCGTCAGAGTGCGCGTCAATGGCCAGTACTTGGTCCCGCCCGTTGATCCGAGTGCGGATGACCCGGTTCAGGCTCCGCAGTTTGCCGTGTTGCCGCTGGGCCAGATAGGTCTATCGGACTCGGGACCTGGGTTGCCACCCGACGTCGGCTTTGGCGCCACGGGCGACTTCCTCTACGCAGTCGTCGCGAAGATCCCCGTTCGTGAGGGCACAAACTTCGTCGAGGTTTGGCCGGGAGACGATGCAATGTTGTTCGACGAAGCCACCGCAGGGCAGGCAATTCCGGCTTCTGGGGAATCGTGGGATGTTCCCAGTCCGGTTCGAACCTGTGCGTTCGTGACGGGCAGGGCCTTTGAGCCACTTGCGGTGTGGCGCGAAGCGCCTGCCGAATCCCGAGCAGTTCAGCACCGATTGATCCGAGCTGTGCATGCCATTCTTGCCGCGGATGGGGCCCGAGAGGCCGCAGACTGGGCCAGGGAGTTTGACGACGACGGTCGTCTGATCGGCGAGGGCAGTGGTGTGGCCGACCGCAGGGTCGAGGCCGCCCTGGGCCGCGTTGTGCGGGGAACCGAGGTGGAGGGCTCAGGCCCAGGCGTGCTGATTCCGAGGAGTCGGGCTGCGCTGAAGCGGTACCGGGAAGCGCTGGCCGACACGATGTATGGATCGACCGGCGACACGCGGCCCGGCGCATACGATGGGATTCCGGCCTCCCGAGACGACGCGAGACACGGCGCGGGCGCCTTCGTGGACTGGTCTGAGTGGATCGCCGAGAGCGACTTCGCCGGGGTCGAACGCCTGGATGAAGACGGGGATGCGCCGGACGGCGACCCCTCGGCGTGCCCTCTGGATCGGTGGGACGGTGGCCTCGCCGGAGGTGCAACATTCGCGACGCCGAAGGAATGCTATTGCAGAGTCCGTGAAATCGAGGAAAACCCAAGCTCATCACGGGTGCGATCCTACTATGAGGTCTGCGTCGAGCCGTGGCGGTATCACCCAAATTGGTCGAGTGTGAGGGGAGGCAGGTCGCGTTGGCTGGATCGAACGGGGAACTACCGCGCCCTTTCGCAATCAGAGTGGGAGCGGGCGATCATTAACGAGACCAGAATGTGTCGCGTCAGCACCACGTCGTATTGCGGGTGGACATCCGGTGGGTACGCGTGCACCGTGCTTCCAGACTCCAGCTGTTTTGTGGGACCAGCGTCGCGCGGAGGCTGGGACTCGACCAGTTACCTTGAGAAATTCGGTGACCTCGCCGTCGCAGCCGTGCGCGAAGAGCGTCGGCTTCATTTGCCCGATCCCGGTGAGGACGCGCCGTTGGCGGTCAGCTTGCGGGCGCCGCTGCTCGACGATGGTGAAGGGGACGCCTCGCTCGCCGACGTTGCGGTTGCTGCGGTCGCTGCGGATGTGGCGAAGGAACTCTTCAGCCGAGAGGTCGATGACGTGTACGAAGAGGGTGGCTGGGACGAGAGTTACGTCGACATTTCTGGTCGAGGCGGTTCTGGCTACGGAGATCCGTCCGTGACCATCACGCCGGTGTCAAACGGCTTCCGCGTGTCGGTCACTGTGGAGAACGTCAAGGCCAATCTGCGCATCGATCCGCCGT
>JBILLP010000526.1:0-2895 GCA_044376025.1 Bradymonadia bacterium | reverse complement strand
GCGCGTCGTCCGAGGCGCCCCAGCCCGCCGCCTGGATGCCGCGCAGCGGGCTCACGAGCGTGACCTCGTCTCCGATGCCGACGCGGAGACGGCGCGCCATGATGTAGCCGACGCCGATGCGCAGGGGCTCGTCGGCCGCCCGCGATGCGCGGGCATCGACAAGGTCCGCGGGCCGGCCCTGCCTGAAGATGCCGGCAAGCTGCTCTGTCTGGCCCGTCACGTTGAGGTCGACACCCTTGACGAGCGCCCCGGGCCGGTTGCGGTTGCCCGAGCGTGTCACGAGCATCTCGTGGAGCACGAAGGCAGAGGCGGACTCCACCTCTGGCAGCTCGGAGACGGCGCGGCAGACCTCAGGGTACTCTGAGAAGAGCATGCCGTACTTGGTGACCACGACGTGGGGATTCACCCCGAGCACGTTGTTGCGGAAGGCCTCGATGAAGCCTCCGCCGACAGAGACGAGCGTCACGAAGGCGGCGACCCCGAGCGCCACGGCAGAGACCGCGAGCAGCGTTGGCGTGCCCAGCAGGGTCCCGCGGGTGGACCGCAGATGACGGATGGCGATCAGGGACTCGAAGGCGAACACGGCGATCCTGAGGTTGCCCGGTGAGGCGTGCATCGGGTATGGAACCTCGCTGCGAACGGCCGTAGTCGATGGCGATCCGGTTGGCCACGGCCCGGCGTTACCTCGTGCGGAGTCTCGATGTTCCGGAATCTGTTCGCACTGTGGGGGCTGGTGCTGGTGCTGGCTGGCTGCTCGGCCAGCGACGGTGACACTGGTTCGGGCTTGGCGTGCGTCTCGAACGACGAGTGCCCGTCTGAGCAGTACTGTGTCTCGGGCCGCTGTGCGGTGCAGCCGTGCGAAGCTCGAAGCTGTCCCGACGACGGGGTCTGCGTCGCTGGCTCCTGCCGCCGACCGGCTCCCGACGACGCCTCCGAGGCCGATGCCGACGCGGGCGACACCGAGGATGGCTCGGGCGATGCGTCGCTGCCGGACGGCAGCGGAGATGACGCGGGCGCCGACGAGGACGGAACCGACGGCTCCGGCACCGAGCCCAATGACGCGACGCCCGACGTCGACTTCGGTCCGCTCGAGTTCTCGACCGAGCCGGCCAACGGTGCCCGCGAGGTGCCGCCCGACACCCAGATCACGATCCGCTTCAACCAGCCGATGAATGCCATCCGCCTGATCCCCTCGACGCTACAGCTCACCGACTTCGACGGACGGCTGGTGACGCGCGAAATCTTCTTCGACGAGGCCACGTGGGAGGTGCAGCTCCGGCCGACGGTCGAGCAGCCACTGCTCGCGCCGGGCACGCCCTACCTGCTGCGGCTCTCGGAGCGGATCCAGTCGGCGTCGGGGGAGGACCTCGGGCGGCCCAGGACCGTCTCGTTCTCGACGAGCCTCGGCCCCTCGTCCTTCTACGACGAGCTGGCGACGGCTTACGCCCCGGTGGTGTATCAGCAGATCGAGAATCCATCTCAGGATGTCTTCACACGCGTAGACTTCGACGGCAATTTCTCTGCGGCGAACAACCACGCCAACGCGAACGGGGCGCTCTTCGCCTCAGCCTACTGGACGGTGATCGAGTCGAGGACCCACTTCTTCATCGGGTACTGGTACTACTTCCCGAGGGTCCAGTTGAACCCGACGGTCGATGCGGAGCACGACTGGGTCTTCGCCCAGGTCGTCGTCGCGAAGGACTCGGACCGACTGGGACGGTTCAGGTTCATGTCGACGGGCTACCACGAGGCCTACGCGCTCTGGGCAGCGGACCCATCCTTCTACGGCCCGGGCGATGGGGTCTCCGCCGGCGCGCGGGCGCTGAGTGGTGCGCTGTCTGCCGACGGACTCGAGGGGGGTCGCCATGCGCGGCTCTTTGTGGAGTCAGGCCGCCACGGGGCGTGCCTCGTCAACGCCGCGAACCGCGATGCTGCGTGCTCCCCCTCGGGTGGCGCCTCCGCGCCCTTCGAGTCGGGTACGACCGGCGCGATCTTCCGCGCCGGAGCGGCGACGAGGCTCGGAGACGCCACGCCCACCGCCCTCACCTACGCGCTGCTCCCGGCCCTGTCTGAGCTCTGGGCGCGCCGGGACTCGACCGAGGGCGAGACGGCGCTCTTCGGCGGAGTTGAGCGGTACCGTGCGCCGGCAGATGGCGCCGGGAGTCGACCTGGCGAGGACGTGCGCGTCCCGATTTCTCTCGCAAGTTCATATGATGGCGGATCTTTCGGAGATCTCCCCTTCATGTTCACCCACACCCGCTCTGCGACGGCGGCGGGCCAGTGGGCGCTCGACCCTGCCTTCGTCTTCTCGACGGAGCTCTCCCTGCCCGAGCGCTTCGCGACCGACTACTGCTACCAGCCCTTCTTCGGGATCGACCTCCGGGGGAGCGACCCGGAGTGCTCGCCGCGGGAGTAGGCGACACCGGCCACCTCAGCGGCTCACCGTCGCAGGCACTTCTCAAGCGGGACGGGATGCGTCGAGGTCGCACCGCTGCCCTCGTGCCGAAAGGCGTCAAGGTCGGCCTCGGACGCCGCATCGCGGGGGGGCGTCTGCCCGATCCCCTCCGGGGGCTGGCTCCATGTCCCCGGAAGGCACGCCGGGGGCGTCAGCGTTGCGGGTGGCCGCGACGTGCGGGCGGCGCCTCCGCCGCAGGCCGCCAGAAGGCAGAGGAGCACGGGCATCGCTGCTCGCGGAGACGTCGTCACGCGGCCTCCTCGACGACAGGCTTCGACCCTGCTCGCTGGATCAGGCGCGCGAGCAGCGCGGAAAGAAAGTACAGCAGGATCAGCGGCACGGCGATGAAGAGCTGCGACAAGACATCGGGAGAGGGGAACACCGCGCCGGCGATGACCGACCCGACCACCGCATAGCGCCAGTGCCGAAGCAGCATGCGG
>JBILLP010000525.1:0-2910 GCA_044376025.1 Bradymonadia bacterium | reverse complement strand
TCGACGCCGCCCGCGCCGCGCAGCACGCCCACGCCCGGCTCCCGGTCGAGCGCCGCGTCGAGCCGCTCCGCCGGCTCGCGACCGAGCTTCGCCGCCGCGCCGTGCCCCTGGCCCACCTTGCCGCCGTCGAGATGGGGCGCCCCGTGGCGCAGGGTCGCGCAGAGGTCGAGAAGTGCGCCGCGACCTGCGAGCTGGTCGCCGACCGGGCGCCGGCCTGGCTCGCGCCCGAGGTGGTCGCCACCGAGGCCCGCGCCTGCTGGGTCGAGCCCGCGCCGCTGGGGCTCGTGCTCGGGCTGATGCCGTGGAACTTCCCGTACTGGCAGGTTGTGCGCGCGGCGGTCGGCGCGCTCGCGGCCGGCAACGCGCTTGCCTTCAAGCACGACGAGCACACGCCGCTCTGCGCGCTCGCCCTCGCTGACGCGCTCGCCGCCGCCGGACTCGGCGGCCTCGTGCCCTGGCTGGCCATCGACCGCACCCGGGCCGCCCGCTGGATCGCCGACGACCGGGTCGACGCCGTGACGCTGACCGGCTCGACCCGGGCCGGCCGGCTCGTCGCCGCCGCCGCCGGCGCCGCCCTCAAGCCCTGTGTGCTCGAGCTCGGCGGCTCCGACCCCTTCGTCGTGCTGCACGACGCCGAGCTGGGGCCGGCGATCGCCGCCGCGGCACGCTCGCGGCTGATCAACGGCGGCCAGAGCTGCGTCGCCGCCAAGCGGTTCGTCGTGGTCGACGGGCTGCACGACCGGTTCGTCGCCGGCCTTGCGGCGGCGCTCGGCGCCGCGCGGGTCGGCGATCCGCGCGACATGGGCACCGACATCGGGCCGCTGGCGCGCCCCGACCTCGCCGAGGCGTTGCGCGACCAGGTCATCCGCGGACTTGGCGCCGGCGCCCGGCTCGTCTCCGGGGTGCCGGCGCCCGACCCGCGCGGGCCCTGCTGGGTGGCGCCGATGCTGCTGACCGACGTGGCGCCCGGGAACCCGGTCTTTGACGAGGAGACCTTCGGGCCGGTCGCGGCGGTCGTGCGGGCGGCCGACGACGAGGCGGCCTTCGCGCTCGCCGCGGCCACGCGCTTCGCGCTCGGAGCCTCGGTCTGGACCGCGCCAGCCCGCGCGCTCGAGGTCGCCCGCGAGGCGGCCACCCGGCTGCGGGCAGGCACGCTCGCGATCAACGACATCGTCAAGAGCGACGCCCGGCTCCCGTTCGGCGGCGCCGGCTGGTCGGGGTGGGGGGTGGAGCTGGGCCGCGAGGGCGTTCGGGCGCTGACCTCGCCACGCACTGTCTGGGTCGCCTGACGCCGGGCCGCGACGCCGGGCCGCACCCTGCTCAGCGGCGGCCCATGACCCGCTTCGCGCCGGTGACGAGGCCGACCACCAGCAGCCCGGCGACCACGCCGATCAGCCCGTCGACGAGCGACGAGGTCACCGTCGCGAGGCCGCCTGCCATGCCCTGCGTCAGCGAGGCGACCGCGTGGTGGACCGGCGGCAGCCCGTGCACGACGATGCCGCCGCCGACCAGGAACATCGCGATCGTGCCGGCGACGCTCAGCAGGCGCATCAGCCGCGGGGCAAACGACAGGATGCCGCGGCCGACCAGGGCACGCGGCCCCACGCCGCCCGACGAACGGACCAGGTGCAGCCCGGCGTCGTCGAGCTTCACGATCATCGCCACCAGGCCGTAGACGCCGACCGTCATGAAGAACGAGAGCAGCGACAGCGCCGCGATCTGCTTGAGCATCGGCTCATTGGCGAACGTGCCGAGCGCGATCGTGACGATCTCGGCCGACAGCACGAAGTCGGTGCGGATGGCGCCCTTGATCTTGTCGGCCTCGGGCACCGGCGCGGCGGGCGCGGCCCCGTCTTGCGGCGCGCCGGCCTTGTGGAGCGCAGCGTGCAGCAGCTTCTCGACGCCCTCGAAGCAGAGGAAGAGACCGCCCACCATCAGCAGCGGCTTGACCAGCCAGGGCACGAAGGCGCTGATCGCCAGCGCCGCGGGCACGAGGATGAGCTTGTTGACGGCCGATCCCTTGGCGACCGCCCAGACAACCGGCAGCTCGCGGTCGGCGCTGACGCCCGAGACCTGCTCGGCGTTGAGCGCGAGGTCGTCGCCGAGCACGCCCGCGGTCTTCTTCGCGGCCACCTTGGTCATGACCGAGACGTCGTCGAGGATCGCCGCGATGTCGTCGAAGAGCGTGAGGAGGCTGGCACCGGGCACGCGGGACTCCGGGGTGGAGGGCGCGCAGGGGGCGCCGGTTCAAGGGTGGAGCGCCCGCCTAGCGCGTGCGGCCGGCGCCCGCCAGAGACACGATCCGGCGTTCTGGTACGGAGCCGCCGGGGCCGGTCAGCAGCGGGCTGTCAGGGGCAGCGCGTGGTCGCCTGGATCGACCAGGAGTTCAGGGTGCCAGAGTCGCGGGCGACGTCGTCCACGATCCGGAGTGTCCAGGTGCCGGTGATGCCCTTGCCGTCGAAGCCGGTCAGCGACGCCTGCGGCCGGTACGAGCCGTTGAAGGGCGCGGAGCCGCTGGTGATGGGCGTTGCCGCCTCATCATCAAAGACGGTGTTCGTGTAGTTGTCGCCGCTGCTGCCGTTCCGGTTCGACAGCGACACGGTCGTGCCGTCGGGGCCGATCAGCGAGATGCCCAGGTCGCCGTCGAAGGTGTGGGTGATGTTGAGGGCGACGTTGAGATCGGTGATCACGCCGGGGTTGTTGACCGTGACGGTGAAGTTCACCGTCTGCTCGTCGGGCAGCGAGCCGGTGGCCCCGGCGTAGCTTCGCGGGCCGCCCGGGATCAGGTTGTCGGTGTCGACGCAGTCGAGGCAGCTGCTGACGCCGTCGGCGTCGGCGTCGACGCCGGGTGAGAGCGAGGCGTTGCTGTCGTTGCAGTCGCCGGTGCCTGCGGCGTTGCCCGCCTCGCCC
>JBILLP010000524.1:0-2914 GCA_044376025.1 Bradymonadia bacterium | reverse complement strand
CGTGCTCAACTGCGTCGGTCCCTTTTACCGCTTCGGGCCGCCGATCCTACGCGCCGCGATCGCCGCAGGCGTACGCTACGTCGACATCTGTGACGACCTCGCCCCCACGCGCGAGATGCTGACGCTTGACGCGGAGGCGCGAGACCGCGGTGTGCGGGCGCTGATCGGCATGGGAAACTCCCCCGGCCTCGCCAACCTCTTCGTCGCGCTCTGCGCCCAGATGTTCCTCGACCGGGTCACCGGCGTCGACATCATGCACATCCACGGCGGCGAGCCCGAGGAGGGCCCGGCCGTGATCAAGCACCGCATTTTCGCGATGCTGAATGATATCCCGCTCTACCTCGACGGCCGCTTTGTCAGTGTGCGGCAGCTCGAGGCAAGCGGAGCCGCCGTCACCCGCGACACCGAGTTCCGCAACGTCGGCACCTACCCGGTCTACCCCTACCCGCACCCCGAGACGATCACGCTGCCCGAGCACATCCCGGGGCTTCGCCGCGCGACCAACCTCGGGGTGATCTTTCCGCTCGCCTATTTTCACCTCACACAGGACATGGTCCGCGCGGGTGCGTGCGGCGACCGGCCGCTTCAGGTCGGCGACCAGGCGGTGGTGCCGATTGATTTCTCGGTGGCGCATATCCTCTCGCGACGGCAGGCCCTGCTTGATGCGGCTGGCATCACCGGCCCGGCGGGCTGTCTCAAGGTGGTGGTCGACGGCGAGCTCGGCGGCGAGGCGCAGACGATCGTGTTCTCCCTGTCGTCGCAGTCGGCCGGCGCCGGTGAGGGCACGGGAATCCCCGCCGCGGCCGGGGCGCTGATGATGGCGCGCGGCGCGATCACCCGCACGGGGGTCTACCCGCCCGAGGCGGCAGGACCGGCGCTCGAGACGCTGATGCTCACGGCGTCCATCGCCAAGAAGCTCGGCAGCGGCGGAAAGGAGTCCATCCACGTCGAGCGCATCGACGCGGCCGGCGTGCACCACGACGTTCCACTTCCGATCTGACCGCCGTCCCGGAGCACGCGACATGGCCCTGCTGCTCGGCCACGACCTCGGAACCCGCGGCAACAAGGCCGTGCTCGTCGACACCGACGGACGCCTCGTCGCAGAGGCGGTGGAGCCGTACGGCATCGAGCTGTCTGCCGACGGGCGTGCGGAGCAGGACCCTGCTGTCTGGTGGCGCGCGGTGTGCGCCTGCACGCGGCGTGTACTCGAGGCGTCGGGCCGCCCGGCCGCTGATGTGTGTGGAATCGGTTTTGCGGGGCAGATGCTCGCGCTCGTGCCGCTCGACGCGCTGGGGCAGCCCACACGGCCCGCGATCTCCTGGCTCGACAGCCGCGCGGAGCGCGAGGCGCACGCGATCACGCGGAGGCTTGGCGGCGCCACACTGGTCTCGATGATTGCGGGGGCAATCCCGACCGGCAAGGACATCGTCGCCAAGATCGCGTGGATCCGGGCGCACGAACCCGAGGTCTTTGGGCGGACCCGGAATTTCGGTGACGCCACCTCGTACCTGGTTGGCCGCGCGACGGGGTCATTGAGCATCGATGTGACGTGCGCGGCAGGCACGGGGATGCTCGATGCTGGCAGCCGCACCTGGTCGCCGCTGCTTGCGCGGCTGGCGGGCTTTCCGCTCGACCGCGTGGTCGCACCGCGCGAGGGCACGTCGATCGCCGGGGCGCTCACTGCGGTCGCGGCCTCTGAGCTGGGCCTTGTGGCCGGAACACCGGTCATCGCCGGGCTGGCAGACATCCCGGCAGCGGCGATCGGCTCGGGCTCGGTACGGCCCGGCGACACCCATGTCTACCTGGGCACGTCGGGCTGGCTCGGCGTGACCACACGACGCCCGGTCGCGGCCCCGCGCCACGGCATCGCGGCGCTCCCGTGGACGGTTCCGGGCACCTCGCTGACCATCGGCGAGATGGAGAACGCCGGCTCGTGCCTCGACTGGGCGATCTCGACGGCGCTGTTTCGTGGGCAGGCGCTCGACGGAGCCACCTACCGCGCCTTCGAGTCCCTGGCTGCGGGGTCGCGACCTGGCTCCCACGGTGTGTGGTTCCTGCCGTGGCTCTTTGGAGAGCGTTCGCCCTTCCCCAACGAGCGGCTGCGCGGCGGCTGGCTCGGCGTGGGGCTCACGTCGAGCGACAGCGACCTCGCCCGCTCCGTGTACGAGGGCGTGGCCTACAACCTCGGCTGGTCGTTGCGCGTGCTGGGTCAGCAGGGTGTTCGCCCCCCGCGCATCGCGGCGATCGGGGGGGGCACGATGTCTGGCGTGTGGCTGCAGACGATCGCCGATGTGACCGGTGTCGAGGTGGCGCGGGTGCGGCACGCGCGGGCATCGGGGGCGATTGGCGCCGCGCTCTGTGCAGGCGTAGGCGTCGGGGCAGTGCCCTCACTGGCGGCGATCGGAAACCTGATCGAGTGGGGCGCGTCGTACGAGCCCGGAGCCGAGGCGCACGCGTTGCACGCCGCCCGCCTGCCCGAATTCGCCCGGCTCTCGGGGTGGATGGGCTGAGCCGCGCCGTTCGGGCTGGCACGTCGCTCGCCGCCGGGGAGCGCACCGCTTCGTAGTTGTCCGTATGGACTCGGAGCCGCATTGTGTGATCCTTCCACACGGCGCCCCAACCCGGGGGCGCGGCTCCACCCCCCGGCCTGCATGCGCCCGTCTGCCATCACCCTCGTCGCGTTGTTGTCCCTCACGGCCTGCGACGCCCCCCGCGAATCCGACACCTCGTCCGACGCCCCCGCCGAATCCGACACCTCGTCCGACGCCGAGACGGACACCGACTCAGAGTCAGACGCCGAATCCGACACCTCGACCGACGCAGGAACCGACGCCGAATCCGACACCTCGACCGATGCCGAAACGGACACCGACGCCGAATCCGACACCTCGACCGATGCCGAAACGGACACCGA
>JBILLP010000523.1:0-2920 GCA_044376025.1 Bradymonadia bacterium | reverse complement strand
CCAGACGTGACCGTACTGCCCCTTGCCGCCCGACTGCCTGATGAACTTCGACTCCACCTGCGCCGCGCCGGAGATGGTCTCCCGGTAGGCGACCTGCGGCTTGCCGACATTCGCCTCGACCTTGAACTCCCTCACCAGGCGGTCGACAATGATCTCTAGGTGCAGCTCGCCCATCCCTGAGATCAACGTCTGCCCTGTCTCCGCATCCACGGAGATCCGGAACGAGGGATCCTCGGCAGCAAGCTTCTGCAGACTCCCAGCGAGCTTGTCCTGATCGGCCTTGGTGCGGGGCTCGATCGCGATCGAGATCACCGGTTCAGGAAAGCTCATCCGCTCGAGCACGATCGGATGCTTCTCGTCGCAGAGCGTGTCGCCGGTCACCGTGAACCGCAGTCCGACGGCCGCAGCGATATCGCCCGTCGACACGACCTCGACGTCCTCGCGCTTGTTCGCGTGCATCTGCAGGAGCCGACCCATGCGTTCGCGCTTCTCCTTGCCGACGTTGTAGACGTACGATCCCGCCGTCAGTTGGCCTGAGTAGACCCTGAAGTAGGTCAGTTGGCCGACGAACGGATCGTTCGTGATCTTGAAGGCCAGCGCGGAGAACGACTCGTCGAGGCTCTGGCGCCTCTCGATCACGTCGGCAGGCCCGATCTCCGCACCGCCAGCCTCGTGGCGCTTGATGGCCTCAGGCTTGAGCCCTCGGACGGGCGGGATGTCAAGCGGTGACGGCAGGAAGTCGACCACGGCGTCGAGCAGCGGCTGCACGCCGCGGTTCTTGAAGGCCGAGCCGAGCACCACCGGCACCACCCTGAGTGCGATGCAGGCCTTGCGGATCGAGGCCCTCAGGTCTGCGGCGGAGATGGACTCGCCCTCGAGGAAGCGCATCGCCAGGTCGTCATCGAAGTCTGCGACGCTCTCGACCAGCTCGTTGCGGGCCTTCTCTGCAGCGGCCTGGAACTGTGTCGGGACGTCGCCGACAAGGATCGAGGCTCCGAGGCTCTCGCTGTCGTAGCGGAGTGCCTTCATCTCGAGCAGGTCGATCTGGCCGGTGAACTCCTCGCCCTCGCCCATCGGGATCTGCAGCGCGACCGGGACGCACCGCAGTCGTTCGCGCATCTTCTCCAAGACATTCGAGAAGTTCGCCCCGGTGCGATCCATTTTGTTGACGAAGGCGAGTCGGGGGACCCGGTAGCGATCAGCCTGCCGCCAGACGGTCTCCGACTGCGGCTGCACCGCCGCCACCGCGCAGAAGACGGCGATCGCACCATCGAGCACGCGGAGCGACCGCTCGACCTCGATGGTGAAGTCGACGTGGCCGGGTGTGTCGATGATGTTGATCCGATGATCGCGCCAACGACACGTCGTGGCCGCAGCGGTGATCGTGATGCCGCGCTCCTGCTCCTGCACCATCCAGTCCATGGTCGCGGTGCCCTCGTGCACCTCGCCAAGCTTGTGGGTCCGCCCGGTGTAGAAGAGGATCCGTTCTGTGACGGTCGTCTTCCCGGCATCGATGTGAGCCATGATGCCGATGTTGCGGAGGATGTGGAGTGATTCTGTCACGGCCAGAGACAACATGAGCCGACCCAGGGGTCGGCTCGTGGTGGAGGTACGCTCGGCTATCGCGTGGGATCAGACGATGATCACCAGCGGTAGTGGGCGAAGGCCTTGTTCGCGTCCGCCATGCGGTGCGTCTCGTCCTTCTTCTTGATCGCGGCGCCGCGGCTGTTCGCGGCATCGAGGAGTTCGTTGGCGAGCTTCTCACGCATGGTGCGCTCGCCTCGCGACCGGGAGGCCTGGATCAACCACCGGACCGAGAGTGCCACGCGGCGCTCCGCGCGAACCTCAACCGGGACCTGGTAGGTGGACCCGCCAACGCGACGGCTCTTGACCTCGACCGCGGGCTTGACGTTCTCGACCGCTTTCTTGAAGATCTCGACCGGGTTCTCTCCCTTCGACCGCTCCTCGAGGATATCGAGGGCGCCGTAGAGGATCGACTCCGCGGTGCTCTTCTTTCCGCAGATCATGAGGCTGTTGACGAAGCGGGTGACAAGCTTGTCCCCAAACTTCGGGTCCGGCATCAGGGGCCGGCGTGCTACTTCGCGCCTACGAGGCATGGATCACCTTGCTCTTGGTTCGGTTACTTGGGGCGCTTCGCGCCATACTTCGAACGGCCCTGGCGACGTGCGTTGACGCCGGTCGCATCGAGGGTGCCGCGGATGATGTGGTATCGCACGCCGGGAAGATCCTTCACACGGCCACCGCGAATCAGGACCACGGAGTGCTCCTGCAGGTTGTGCCCCTCGCCCGGGATGTACGACGTCACTTCCATGCCGTTGGTGAGGCGAACACGCGCCACCTTGCGGAGCGCGGAGTTCGGCTTCTTCGGGGTCGTGGTGTACACGCGGGTGCAGACGCCGCGCTTCTGGGGGCAGGAGCGGAGCGCCGGTGCAGAGGTCTTCACCTTCTGGAGGTCGCGTCCGCTGCGGACAAGCTGGTTGATGGTTGGCATTGTGTCGTACGTTGCGGAATGTCTACCCGCCGGCTCGAGACGGGCCGTCGATCGAAGAGGGCGGCGTATAGCGGGCGGCGCGTGAGCGGTCAAGGTGACGATCCACCCCGCCGGGGCCTCCGGATGACCGCTCAAAAGCGCAGAGGGCGCAGCGTCAGACGCCGCGCCCCCGAACGGGATGCTCCCCGGACGGCTAGCCCGTCACGGCCTCGATCTCCTCGTCGAACTCCGAGGCGATCTTCATCTCGGCGGTTCGATAGGCATCGAGCCCGGTGCCGGCCGGGATCAGGCGTCCCATGATCACGTTCTCCTTGAGGCCGCGCAGGTAGTCGGTCTTGGCCTGGATCGCGGCCTCGGTGAGCACCTTCGTGGTCTCCTGGAACGACGAGGCGGAGATGAAGGACTCCG
>JBILLP010000522.1:0-2924 GCA_044376025.1 Bradymonadia bacterium | reverse complement strand
CGGCCTCGCAGCCGACCCCCGACGACTGCACGGTCTTCGCGCTCGACGTGGCCACCGGCGCGACGCGCTGGTGCATCCCGCTCCCGGGAGCGATCACCTCGTCGGTCGAGGTCGACCGCGACGGCAGCCTCTACGTCGGCTCCGACCGGGCGATCGTCTCGCTCGATGCCTCCGGTGCGGAGCGCTGGCGCCACGAGCTGCCGCAGCCCGCCGACACGCAGAACCCCAACGGCGCCGTCGGCCTTCACTTCGACCCGGCCGGTCGCGTCGTCTCGCTGAGCGACCTCGGCGTCTTGCTGGTGCTTGACCGGGGCACCGGCGCCACGATCGCCGAGCTCGACCTGCAGGCCGCGACCGGCTTCGTGCCGCCCGCCTCGCTCGGCGGTGGCCTCGACGTCACGGCGATCGTACCCGACGCCGTGGTGGCCGACTTCGAGGCGATCAACGGCAACGACTTCGACCTGCTCTCGTTCATCGGCTCGGGCGGGCAGTTCTCCGACAACACCGTCGCCATCGCCCCCGACGGCGCGATCCTCGTGACGGGCGGCGGTCCGACCCCGACCACCGGTGCGCTGCTCCGGGTCGAGTGGCGCGGAGACGCGCTCGCGGTGGCGTGGCATGCCCCGTTCAAGAAGGGCAGCGCCGCGAGCCCGTCGGTGAGCGCCGACGGGCGCTGGGTACGGCTGTCCGACGGGAATTCACCCGGGAGCGTGCTCGGGCTCGAACGCCCCAATGCGGCCATCCTGCTCTACGACATGCAGGCGTGCGGCGAGAACCGCGACGCCGACGCCGATCCCGGCATCTGCGGGCAGGCCCACCGGATCCCGCTCTCGGGCCCCGCCCTTGGCGCCGCGCCCGTGTTCGACGACGCCGAGCACTACGCCTGGGAGGTGAACTTCGCCGACCTCTTCGACAACTCGGTGCCCGACGTCTCTTCGTGGCGAGGCGACAGTCGTGTGTGGGCGATCGACCTGCCGGACGATGCTGTGTGGTCGTCGGTGCTGACGATCACCCGCAACCACATCGTCGGGACAATGACGCAGATGACGCCGTCTGACGCGCGGATCCTCACCGTCAAGCTGCCGGCGACGGCGGCGAGCAGGTTGGCGGTGCTCGACCGGGCAACCGGCGCGCTCGTCTTCAGCGCGCCGGTGACCGACGACGCGACCTCGACGGTGACGGTCGGCCCCGACGGGTCGCTCTATGTGAACCAGCTCGGGCTGCTGCACGCCTTCGCGACCGAGACGCGCGTCGTGGGTGGGCTCATCCGGTTCTCGCCAGCCCCATGATCCGTGGCCGAGGGCCGTGGCGGGCCTGTCACCGCCCGTGACAAGCTCTCGACACCCACCGCAAATCCGGGTTACTATCGGGCACCCTTCAAGCCCCGGTGCCCGATGAGACGAACTCCCGCTCGCGCCTCCGCCCTGGTGACCCTTCTGTTTGCCCTCGCTGCGTGTAGCGACTCGTCGACCGGCTCCGGCGAAGGGGACGGTTCGGGCGACACCGGAACGCAGGGCGACACGCTGCCCGATACCGCCGACAGCTCCGACTCCGGGGGCGCCGACACGGGCGCAGAGGTGACCGACACGGGCGCAGAGGTGACCGACACCGGCGGCGATGCCCCCGATGGCGACGAGGCCCTGCTGCCCGACGGCTCGCCGTGCGACGACGACGCGGCCTGTGAGTCGCAGCGCTGCCTCAGGCCGCTCGACGCCGCGACCGGCATCTGCACCTCGCCCTGCGCCGCCGACGATGACTGCGCGGAGGGCTTCGACTGCCTGAGCGTCGCCTCGGGCGAGAGCGATGCGCGGTCGCTCTGCGTGCCCGTCGACCTCTGCATCGACGGCGACGGCGACGGGTTCGGCGTGGGTCCGGGCTGCCGTGGCATCGACTGTGACGACTCGCGCACCGAGACGCGTGCCGGCGCCGACGAGATCTGTGACGGTGCCGACAACGACTGCGACACCGAGGTCGACGAGTCGGCGGTCGATGCCGGTGCGGACTGCGACACCGGCTTCTTTGGGGCCTGCGCGGCGGGGCGCCTTGCCTGCTCCGGCGGCTCGCTCGAGTGCGTCGCCACAGCCGCTGCCGGCCTCGAGGCCTGTGACGGCATCGACAATGACTGCGACGGCACGGTCGACGACGAGGCCACCGATGCCCCGACCTGGTACGCCGACACCGACGGCGACCAGTTCGGCGATGCCGCGAGCGTGACGCGGCTCTGCGGCCGGCCCGCGGGTTTTGTGGCGGTCACCGGCGACTGCGATGACACCGACGCCACCCGCAGCCCGGTCGCGATCGAGGCCTGCGACGAGCGCGACAACGACTGTGACGGGCTCTCTGACGAGCCGGGTGCGGTCGGCGAGACGCCCTGGTACCGCGACGTCGACGGCGATGGCGCCGCAGACCGCGCCTCTGCGGTGACAGCCTGCGCCCCGCCCACCGGCTATGGCCCGGCGACCACCGCCTGGGACTGCGACGACACCCGGGCCGACGCCGCGCCCGGCGCGACCGAGGTCTGTGACGGCATCGACAACGACTGCGACGGCGAGGTCGATGAGGCTGGCGCTGCGCCGCGCGCCTGGCTGCCCGATGTCGATGGCGACGGGTTTGGCGACCTCGCCGCGACGCCCCTGTTCTCGTGCGAGCCGGTGGCCGGCTCGGTCGTGATTGGGGGCGACTGTGACGACACCGACCGCCGTATCTCGCCCATCGCCGTCGAGCGGTGCAACGGCCTCGATGACGACTGCGATGACCAGATCGACGAGCCGGGCTCGATTGGCGAGTCGGTCTGGTATGCCGACACCGACAGCGACGGCTTCGGCGACCTTGCGGAGCCGGCCTCTGCCTGCAGCCAGCCGGGGGGTTACGTCGCGTTGAGCAGCGACTGCGACGACACCACGGCGACGATCCGCCCCGGAGCC
>JBILLP010000085.1:0-9358 GCA_044376025.1 Bradymonadia bacterium | reverse complement strand
GCGCTCGCGGGCAGCCGCCCGTGAGCCGGATCCTGTCGGGACGACACATGCTCGAGACACTTCGCGAACAGCGCCGGAACAAGTTCATCT
The DNA here is from genome assembly GCA_044376025.1 of Bradymonadia bacterium. Classification (GTDB taxonomy): domain Bacteria; phylum Myxococcota_A; class Bradymonadia; order REDH01; family REDH01; genus JBILLP01. The sequence continues at coordinate 9,268 of JBILLP010000085.1, read as the reverse complement.
ATGGCATCCTCGGCGTCATCATCGTCGTGTTCGTGCTCTTCTTCGGGCCGCAGTCGAGCGGCTTCTTGACGGGGAGTGCGACGTGGGCCGGCCGGGTCGATGGTCGCGAGATCAGCGATGCCAACCTGCTGTCGGCGATGGAGCGCTACACGGGCCGGCAGCGTGGGCGCCTGAGCGACCAGGACTTCATGAACCGCAAGCGGACCACGCTGCAGGACATCGCGCTGGTGCACCTGCTGGCGCGGCGTGCCGAGGGCGCGGGCCTGGCGGTGAGCCAGGAGGAGGTCAGGTGCTACATCGTCGGCTGGCACGACGACTACCATGTCGACGGGGAGCCGATCTGTCGCCGCTTCGCACCCGAGAGCCGCGTCCGGCTGACGAACTACGACTACATGTTCTACTCTGAGGAGGGGATCTTCTCGAAGTCCTACACGCAGGACGTGCGCGGCGCCTTCGGGCAGTCGGTCGGAGACTACGAGGCCTACAAGCGCGACGAGCTGCTTGCGCATCACTACCTCGACTGGCTCGCGGCCGGCATCGTGCCGTCGCGCGAGGTGGTGCTCGACGTGTTCGAGCGCCGCAACACCAAGGTCGACCTCGAGTACGTGTCGCTCGACCCGGCGCAGCTGACGGGGGCTGACATCTCCGATGCAGAGGCAGAGGCGTGGGCTGCGGGCCGCTCGGCGGAGATCGAGGCGAAGTACAATGCCAACCCCGCCGCCTACGCCACCGAGGCGCAGGTCAAGCTGTCGCGCATCTACCTGCGCAAGCCGGGCGCAGACGACGCCGCAGGCCTCGAGGAGGCCCGCAAGAAGTACGAGACGGCGCTCAAGCGCACCCGCGACGACAAGGAGGACTTCTCAAAGGTCGTCGAGGAGATGACCGAGCTCGATCGCGAGAAGGAGTCAAAGGGCGACATGGGCTTCAGGACCGCCGACACGATCGCCGCCGACATCTTCGATGCCGTCAAGGACAAGGCCGCAGGCGAGATCGTCGGGGTGGAGCAGAGCTTCGCCTTCAACGTGATCCGGGTCGATGAGTCGAAGCCGGCAGGCAACCGCCCGTTGCCTGACGTGCGACTCGAGATCGCCAAGGAGCTGATGAAGGCGGAGCGCACGGCGAGCGCGGCGACGACGCTCGAGGCCCGGGGACGTCGTGTGCTCGAGCTGGCGGCGACGCAGACGCTCGACGAGGCAGTCAGGGCCGAGGCGAGCGAGTGGTCGGCGTCGCGGGGCGGCGGCGAGGGGTCGGGAGAGGCCCCGGCCGGCGCAACGCTGAAGTCGGGGACCACGGGCGCCTTCGCGCGCGAGGGCAAGGCGCAGTCGTTCGGGACCTTCAGGCTGCCGGCCCCCCCGGCCGACCAGGTGCAGGGGATCGGCAAGTCGCGCGAGCTGGTGCGGATCGCGTTCGCGCTGACGAAGGAACAGCCGCTGCACCCGACCGTGATCGATGTCGAGGGCGTGCCCTACATCGTGAGGCTCAAGGAGCGGACCGAGGCGGCCAACCCACCCAAGGCGCAGGAGCTGCGCGAGGTCGAGGCGGAGCTTCGCACCGAGCTGATCGAGCAGATCCTGGGCTCACCGGAGAGCCGGCTCAGGCTGCTGGTGCACGATGCCGCCGGCCAGCCCGAGATGCCGCCCTACCTGCAGCGCGTGCTCGACGACGCAGAGAAGGATGGCAGCTTCGTGATCAACGAGAAGGCGTTCAGGCTCGACCCGTCGCTGACGATTCCGGCGGCTGGCTCAGGCTCGGGCGGATAGTCCGCGCTGAAAAACCTATTGACGCGCCGGACTGGGTTGCGTATGAGGCGGCTCCCTTCGTGAGGCGGCTGCCTCTCGACAGGACTGCGGGAGTAGCTCAGTGGTAGAGCGCAACCTTGCCAAGGTTGATGTCGCGGGTTCAAGTCCCGTCTCCCGCTCTCAAGTATCGTAGCACCACGATTCTTCGAAGAAGGCCCGGCACCCGCCGGGCCTTCTTCGTTTTGCCCTCCCCCACGCCCGACATGCCCCGGCACGCGCAGAGCTCAGCCATGGCGCGGCGCGTTGACGCGTCGTGTGCATCGCGCTTCACCCCGGCGTCCCGTTCGAGGTAGCCTTCGCGCTCTCCTCCCACGAGTCCCCACGATGCAAGCGATCGCCCGCGGCCAACTCGTCCGCATGGTCACCGTCGCCGCCCTCGGCTACTTCGTCGACCTCTACGACCTCATCCTCTTCAGCGTCGTCCGCGTCGAGAGCCTCAAGGACCTCGGAATCCCTGCCGAGCAGGCCCTCGCGCAGGGCGTGCCGCTCATCAACGCCCAGATGATCGGGATGCTCCTCGGCGGCCTCCTCTGGGGTGTCCTCGGCGACAAGCGCGGGCGGCTCTCGGTGCTGTACGGCTCGATCCTGATGTACTCGCTGGCGAACATCGCCAACGGATTCGTGCAGACGGTCGACCAGTACATCATCCTGAGGTTCATCGCCGGTGTCGGCCTCGCGGGTGAGTTGGGCGCCGGCGTGACGCTCGTCATGGAGTCGATGCCCGCCGACAAGCGCGGCTGGGGGACCACCGTGATCGCCACGCTCGGCGTGCTCGGGGCGGCCACGGCGGCGGCGACCGCGGAGTTCCTGCCCTGGCGACACGCCTACCTGCTCGGTGGCTTCATGGGGCTGGCGCTGCTGCTGCTGCGCATCCGCATCGGTGAGTCGGGGCTCTTCGAGCACGCAAAGGCCTCGAAGGTCTCGCGCGGGAGCCTGCTGATGCTCTTCAGCAGCCCGGGCCGCGTGGGGAGGCTGCTGGCAATCACCGCCGTCGGTCTACCGATCTGGTACACCATCGCCATCCCGGTCACCTTCTCGACCGAGCTGGGCAAGGCGCTGGGCATGGAGGTCGCGCCGCAGGCGAGCCAGGCGATCCTGTTCAACTACCTGGGCCTCGCGGTCGGTGACCTCGCGTGCGGGGCGTTGAGCCAGTGGTGGCGCTCACGCCGCAAGGTGCTGTCGCTCTTTGTCGCCGCGACGGTCGGATCGGTGGCGCTGTACTTCGCGTCGGCGCCGGTCTCGCTGACCGCCTTCTACGCGATCTGCTTCGTGATCGGGATCTCGGCAGGCTACTGGGCGATGTTCGTCACGGTGGCCTCGGAGCAGTTCGGGACGAACCTGCGGGCGACCGTGACGACCTCGGTACCGAACTTCGTACGCGGTGGCGTCGTGCCGATGACGCTGTCGCTGAAGTGGCTGATGGAGACGCGGCCGGTCACCGAGGCGGCGATCATCGTCGGGGTCGCGGTGGTGCTGCTCGCGCTCGTGGGGCTGCTCACCGTCGAGGAGACCTTTGGCAAGTCGCTCGACTTCCACGAGGAGTGAGGGTCACGGGTCGACGCGCTCCGTGCGGAGGGACCCCTCCCAGGTGGTTCCGCCAACGGTGAGGTAGAGGACGCCCTCGGTGCGCATGAGGCTCCAGGCGACCTTGCGGTCGAGCTTCGAGGCGAGCACCTCGAGCAGGTCGAGCGGTACGAAGACGACGTCGATCCGGTCGCCGCCGAAGACGCCCTTGCCGCGCACCTGGCCGATCACGAATGCGGCGTCGCGGTGTGAGTAGATGACAACGCGGCCGGCTGCCTTCGACGCACGGTGGAGCCGCTCCGCGGACGGCGCGCCGACCTCGACCCAGAGCTCAAGCCTGCCGTCGGGCGTCACCGCGGAGATGGGCGGGTCGTCGGGCGTCGAGACGCCTCGACCGAAGCCCAGGTCGGGCCGGGCCTCGAGCGCGTAGGCCAGCACACGTGTGACCATGAAGGCGTCGGACTCTGACGGGTGCTGCGCCACGCGCAGGTCGAGCGTCTCGTACACGCCGCGGTCGACGTCGGAGAGCTCCACCTCGAATCGATACATGGTTGCGGTCAGCGCCACGCCTGCCTCGCCGGGTCGTCGGGGCGAACAATGCCCTCGAGGGTGAATCGCATGAGCAGCCGGGCGGTGTCGAGCGCCGGGCGCCACTGCGCGAAGTCCTGGTCGCCCTTGACCAGGTGCAGCGAGATCACGCCGTGCAGGCCCGCCCACAGCGCCTGCGCGAGCAGCTCAGCGTCGTCGAACTCGGGCCGCGCCCTTCCCGACTCGAGCGCGTCACGGACGGTGACCAGCAAGAAGGCGTAGGCGTTCTCGGATGGCTCAGGCGAGTGGCCGTTGGCGGGCTCGATGCCGGGGACCGACTTCGACATGAAGAGCAGCTTGTAGTGCTCGGGATAGGCGACCCCGAACTGCAGGTAGGCTTCGCCCATGCCGAGCAGGCGCTCGATCGGGTCAGAGATGACCAGCAGCGGCGCGAAGGTGGCGGTGAACTGGTTGAAGTCGCTCTCGCAGAGCTCCCTGAACAGCGCGGTCTTGTCGGTGAAGTGCGAGTAGATGGCGGCGGGAGAGTACTCGACGGCCTCTGCGATCGCGCGCATCGTCACGTGCTCGTAGCCGCGCTCGGTGAAGAGGCGCCGTGCGGCATCGAGCATCCTGCCGCGGAGCTCCGCGCGTTCTCGCTCCCTGCGTTCCTTGAGTCCCATGGTCCCCCCTTACGCCGTGACCGGAGCGGGTTCGATGCCCGTCTCGAGCTCGTCGTCCTTCGCCAGCGGTGGCGCGAGGAGCTTGTAGACAACCGGGGTCACGATGCGGGTGAGCATCGTGGAGGTGATGAGCCCGCCAATGAGCACGATGGCCAGGGGGGACGTCAGCGGTGAGTGCTCGAGCGCCAACGGCACGAGGCCGCCGAGCGCGGTGAGTGTCGTCAGCAGCACGGGCACGAAGCGGGTCTCGCCAGCCTCTGCGATCGCCTCATCGAGCGGCACGCCCTGCTCCCGGAGCTGGTTCGTGAAGTCGACGAGCAGGATCGAGTTCTTCACCTCGATGCCCATCAGCGCGATGAAGCCGATCGTCGCCACGAACGAGAGCGAGTTGTTGGTCAGCCAGAGCGCGAAGAGCCCACCCAGGGCGCCGAGCGGGACCACCGAGAGCACGATGAGCGTGCCGCGGAGCCCGTTGAACTCGAGGATCAGCACCGCGAGGATGCCGAAGAAGGCGACGATTGCGGCCACGCCGGCACCGCCGAGGCTCTTGTTCCGGCTCTCGACCTCGCCCGCGACCATCATGCGCACGCCGCGGGGTGGGTCCTTCTCGATGCGGTCGACCACGGCGCTGGTGACCTTGCCGGTGTTGTAGCCGGTCTTGACGTACGAGGTCACGGTGACGCTCCGCTCCTTGAAGTAGTGCCTCACGGTCGAGGGCGCGCCCTCGAGCCGGCTGGTCACGAGTGCGCGGAGCGGCACCGGGCTGCCGGATCGCGAGGGCACGAAGCTCTGGTCGAGCACCGAGAGGTCGGGCGCGGCGAGCCGGTCGGGACCGCGGGTGCTCGCGAGGGTCACGAGGATCTCGTGCTCGTCGCCCGCCTCGTCTCGGAGGGTCCCGACGCCGAGCCCCGAGACGGCAAGGCGGAGCGCGCGGCTGACGTCGACGGGGGCGACGCCGAAGCGGGTCGCCTGCGCGCGGTCGACCGAGAAGACCAGCTCGGTGCCCTGCTCCGCGAGCGGGTTCGAGACGTACTCGGTGCCCTCGGTCGAACGCATCGACTCCTCGACCGACGCGGCGGCTGCGGAGAGGTCGGCGAGGTCGGCGCCGATGAGGCGGATGGCGATCGGCGCCTCGATCGGGGGGCCCTGCTCGAACTCGCGGACCTCGACCCGGGCGCCCGGGATCGCGCGGTAGGCGTCGCGCAGCGAGTCGAGGAAGGCCGCGTCGCGTCCGCGCTCGAAGGTATCGAGGTTGACGAGGATGTCGCCGACCTTGGACTGCGTCTGACGCGGGATCGAGTTGTAGTACATCATCGGGTTGTCGCGCCCGACGTTGGCGAGGGTGCTTGCGACCTCGGGCCGGCTCCGGAGGTCCTCGTCGATGTGTCGGATCACGGCGTCGGTCTGCTCGAGCGTCGCGCCGTTCTCCATCTCGACGGTGACCCTGACCTGCGGGATGCCGGCCTTGGGGAAGAGCGAGAAGCCGATGTGCGGCACGAGCGCGAGGCTGCCGGCAAAGAGCGCGGCGGCCACGGTGAGGGTGATCCAGGGGTGCCGTATGCTGCGTGCCAGGATGGGCCGGTAGGAGACGTGCAGCACCCGCTCGAGTGTGCGGAGGAACCAGTTGCCGTGGGTCGCGTCGGGCTTCATCCACATCGACGCGAGTGTGGGGATGATGGTCAGCGAGACGATGAACGAGGCGCCGACGGTGGCAACCACGGTCGCCGGCAGGCTCCGGATGAAAGCGCCCGAGGTGCCGGGCATGAAGAGCAGCGGCACGAAGGCGAGCACGAGGGTCGCGGTGCAGCCGAGCACGGCGAGCGCGATCTGCGTGGTCGCGGCGCGGGCGGCCTGCAGCGGTGCGTAGCCCTGCCTCAGGTGGCGCGCGATGTTCTCGACGACGACGATCGAGTCATCGACGAGCAGGCCGAGCGCGATGACGAAGCCCACGATCGAGAGCTGGTTCAGCGAGAAGCCAAGCACATGGAGCGTGAAGAGCCCCACGGCGAGCGAGAGCGGGATCGACAGCATGACGATCGAGGCCGCGCGCAGGCCGAGCGGCAGCAGCGTCAGGAGCACCAGCCCGACGGCGATGGCGAAGTCGCGTTCGAAGCCAGCGAGCCGGTGGGCGACGTTGCGCTCCTGGTCGAAGCCAACGGCCACGCTCATGCCGTCGGGGAGCTGGCCGCGCAGCCCCTCGATGACCTCGAGCACGCTCGTCTTGGTCGTCTCGATGTTCTGGCGGTCCTTCTGCATGACCGTGACGAAGGCGGCCCGCTGCCCGTTGAAGCGCGTCAGGTGGGTCGGCACAGCCGACGACTCGTACACCGCCGCGAGGTCTGACAGCCTCACGACTCCGCTGGCCCCGGGTGCGACGACGACGTCGCGGAGGTCCTGGACCGAGGTCAGCTCCCCCTCGGTGCGGGCCGGAAACCGGCGGCGGTCGATGTCGAGGCTCCCGGCGGGGATGGCCTTGTTCGAGGCGATGATCGCCCCGAGCGCGGCGTCGACCGGGAGGCCGGTGGCCTGGAGCCGTTCGGGCTGCAGCGCGACCTCGACCTGCCGTTTGGGGATCCCGAAGACCTCGACACCCTTGACCCCGGGCACCGCCTCGATGCGGTCCTCGAGCAGCTCGGTCGCGGCGCGCAGCTCGGCGACGCTCGCGGTCTCAGAGACCACCGCGAACTGCAGGATGGCCACGTTCGTGGCGGTGTACCGGACGACGTTGAGCGCCAGGACCTCGTCGGGCAGCCGCGACCTGACGGCGTTCACCTGCCGCAGCACCTCCTCGTACTTCTTGTCGGCGTCGCTGCCGGCCACGAACTCGATGCCGATGTCGGCGACGCCCTGGTCCATGCCCGACGCGAAGGTCTCGATGTCGTCGAGCTCCGACAGCGACTCCTCGATGGGGTCGACGACGAGCCGCTCCATGTCGGTCGGGGAGGCACCCGGCATGACGACGATGATCGAGAAGCCCGGGATGGGGATGACCGGGTCCTCTGCCCGGGGAATGGTGCGCCACGCCTGCACGCCGAGCGCGAGCAGCATCAGGAAGACGACGAAGGTGAAGGGGCGGTTCTTGAGCGAGAAGAGGACAAGCCGGTTCATGGGTGCCTCACTTGACCTGGGCCGGCGCCGGGGCGACGGCGACCCGGGCGCCGTCGCGGAGCCAGGCACCACCCCGGGTGACGACCGCGGCGCCGACGAGGGCCTCGCCGTCGACGATGCGGGCACCGTCGGGATCGACGCTGGCGAGCGTGACACTGCGTCGGCGCGCCACCCCCGACTCGACGACGAACAGCGTCGCGGACTCCCCGTCGACGGCCGCCAGCGAGGTCAGCGGGACCTTGACGACCTGCTCGGAGCGCTGCGGCGTGATGCGGGCGACCAGCGGCATGCCCGGGAGGAGCGGGGGAGCGGAGGCGGCCGCCGGCTCGAGACGGACCCACGCCTGCCAGGTCATCGAGCCGGGCAGCGGGGCGGGCGACACCTCCTCGATGGTCCCCGTCAGCGAGACACCGACGGCCCCGACCAGCACCTCGACGGCGTCTCCGGTGGCAACCCGCGAGGCCTCTGCCGCCACGAGCCCAAGCTCGGCGCGCAGCCCCGAGGCGGCGGAGTCCGCCACGATCCAGAGCACGGGCATGCCCGGGCCGATCATCTCGCCCGGCTCTGACAGGCGCTTGACGACGCGGCCGGCAAAGGGCGCGCGGAGCACGGCGTGGCGCTGGTTGAACCGGGCGACCGAGAGCTGTTCGCGGGCGACCTCGACGCCGGTGGTGGCGTCCTCGCTGAGCGACCTCGAAGAGGCGCCGGCGGCCTCGAGCTCCTCGGCACGGCTGCGGTCGCGCTCCGCCTTGCGGAGCCCCGCCTCTGCCTGCCGCACCGCGGCGTCGATTTCAGAGGTGTCGAGCGTCGCCAGGAGCCCCCCGCGCTCGACGCGCTCGCCGTCATCGACGGCGATGCGCGACACGACGCCGCCGATCTTGAACGAGAGCTTGACCTCATCGCGGACCACGAGGCTGCCGTGGGCAGAGAAGACCCGGTGGTCGGTCACCGGCGCGATCGTCTCGACCTGCACAGCGGCTGCGGGCTCCCCCGAGCCCTCCGCGCGGGAGGGCTCCGCGGTCGCCGGCGAACAGGCGGTTGCGACGACGAGCAGCAGGACCGGCAGGGGCAGGCCGGCAGCCGGAGGGAGAGAGCGGCGGGATGGAGGGCTGTGCGACATGGCGGCGACCTGTTCGTGGTTGACGAGCGTTTGTTCGTTGAACGCCGTTCACTGAACGCCGTTTAGCATCTGTACGTCGTTCGTCAACCCACCCGGGGGCGATTGCCCGCGCCGACCACTGCACCTAGGGCAGCGGGGCCGGTGAGAGAGCCGACCCGCCAGGAGCAGAGCCGCCGATGAGCCACGAGACGATGCAGGTCGAAGTGTATGCCGATGTGGTCTGCCCCTGGTGCTTCATCGGAGCCCGCCGGCTGGCCTCAGTCGTCGCGGAGCGTGGCGACATGGCGGTCGAGGTCACCTACCGGCCCTACCTGCTCGACCCGACGACGCCGCCCGAAGGGGTCGACCTCAAGGCCCGGCTGCGGGCGAAGTACGGGGTCGATCCGGTCACGATGTTCGGGCGTGTCGAGGCCGAGGCCCGGGCAGAGGGGATCCCGCTCGACCTGATGAAGGTGGAGCGGACCTACAGCAGCCTCAAGGCGCTCACGCTGGTCCGCAGCGCACCGACA
>JBILLP010000521.1:0-2931 GCA_044376025.1 Bradymonadia bacterium | reverse complement strand
GGCGGCGCCCGGCGCCGGCGGGCGTGGCGCACTTCGGGGCCCACTCGCAGGACTCCGCTCAGGAGCGTGGAGGATACTTCTGGAGTTTTCGCTGCAGCGACCGGCGGTGAAGACCGAGTCGTCGCGCTGCTTCGGAGATGTTTCCAGAGGTGTCGGAGAGCACCCGCTGAATGTGCTCCCATTCGGCACGGGCAAGCGAGGCGACCGAATCAACGGGCTCGTCTGGCTCGGCGGCGCCAGGACTCGACGCACCCAGCGCACCGAGAATCTCGTCGATCGTTGCGGGCTTCTGCAGATAGTTCACGGCACCGAGCTTGATGGCATCGACGGCCGTCGCGATGCTGCCAAATCCGGTAAGCACCAGGATGCGCATCGTCGGGTCGCTGGCGTGCAGCTCCTTGACCAGTTCAAGGCCAGACCGTCCATGCATCCGCAGATCGACAATGGCCGCTTCAGGCACCTCGCTCCGGCAGAGGCTCATCGCCCCGTCGGCGTCGGCTGCCGTGAGCACCGTCATGCCCGCCTGCGTCAGAGCGCGGGTGAGCTGCCGCCGAAACACCTCATCGTCATCGACGACCATGATCAACATCGCGTGTGCGTCGTCCGAAGCCATCAAGCGACACCCCCGGTTGCACGCGGAAGTCGCATCGTCACCGTGGTTCCACGTCCCCGCTCCGAGGCGATGTTCAGTTCACCTCCGAGCTGCTCGGCCACCGTGCGGGCCACAAACAAGCCGAGCCCCATGCCTTCGCCGTGTGGTCGCGTTGAGAAGAAGGGGTCTCCCGCACGATCGAGCTCCTCGCCGGTCATGCCGATGCCGCGGTCTCGAACGACGAGCGAGATGTCGTTGGGTCCCGGTTCGACATCGAGCGATACCGGCCCGCTGCTCGCCCGAAGCGCATTGTCGACCAGGTTTCGGAGCGCCTGCTCAAGGGCGCTGCCGATGGCGTGAACCTGCTCCGAGCGCCAAGACCATCCAGCGGGGGTGACGACCCTGGAGGCTTCGACGGTCTTGAGGGCTGTGTCAACCAGCTCACCAACCGACACGACGCGCGACGCGCCGCCGGCAGGCTGGCCGAGCTGGTAGGCCATCTGTTCAAGGATTCCGCGACAGCGTCGAATCTGCTCACGAATCACCCGTGCCTCGTCGGCGGCCTCACGGTCTCCGGCTACCTCGAGGTGGTGTTGCAGGCCCTCGGAAGCGAGCATGACCGAGGCCAGCGGCGTCGCCAGCTCGTGTGCCGCGCCGGCCGCGAGAGCCGCCATGCGCGCTCGCCGTTCGGCCGTCTGGCGCGCGGCTTCGGAGCGTCGAAGCTCCTGCTCGCGCGCCTCGATATGCGTGCGCAGGCGTGCGATGAACCACACCATTGCGGCCCCCGCGACCAGGTAGCCAGCCCACATTCCCTGCAAGTGGAGCTGCATGTTGAGTGCCGCTCCATCTGCGGGCCCGCACATCGGACACGCCTGCGCTCCGGTCGGCGGCGTGCTCTCGCCGCGCGGGAGCAGCGGGCGGCTTGACACGAACAGCAGTGACGAGAGACCGATCGTGAACAGCGTCACCGACCAGGCGTGCGCGGGCTTGAGCATGAACGCCGCCAGCGCCACGTTGACCATCAGCACCACGCTCATCGGATTGTGCGGGCCACCGGTGAGGTAGAGCAGGGTCACGAGCACCACGGCGTCGAGCGTCAGCAGTCCTGCAAGCCATCGTGCCACCGGTCGGAGACGATCGGCGCCCGCGCTCGCGAGCGCAGCCCCCACGACCGCCTCGAAGCCGAGCAGCGCGCCGAGCGCACCCAGGTCGAGCTCAAACCCATACGCCGACGTCGCGGCCAGCGCGACGACTTGAGCCGCCAAGGCGATCCAGCGGAGTCGAAGGTACCAGTTCAGTGAGGCGGGGCTCGAGATCGTGTCGACGGAGTGCATGGTCGGGCTGACGTTCGGGGCTCTCCATGGGCTCGGGAAGCTTGGTCGCATCGCGCGGCGCCGTCCAGCAGGCGGGTTCAGTTTCGGGCCCCTGCGACAACGTGTCGCATGCCGACCCGTCAAGCACGGCGCCAGGAGATGCGCGCTCCGGACTGTCGGGGGCCGCTCCACCCAACCGGTCGCACATCGTGACGTCTCGCCCGCCTTGCGTCCCTGGATCGCTGCGCCTGGTGCTCGCCGAATGCGGCCACGACGAGCGCGGACTGACGGCGCCCGCCGTCTAGGATGCCGACGGGTCCGAGGTCCCGATCACGCTTGCCGAAGATGGCACCTGGCAGCTCCTCGAGACCGTCGTGCCCAACCTTGAAGACGGCTGCGGCCCATGCCGGAACGGCAACGCGCTCAGCGACCTCGAGGTGGTCGGCACCGTGCCTCACGGTGAGCGTGTCGGACTTCGCTTCACGGTTGGCGTGCCCGACGAACACCACCACGACCATGCGGCCACTGCAAGAGCCCCGCTCCGGTTCTCGGCGATGTTCGCCCGGGCCGGGTCGCCGCCGCGCGCCCGCCCCCTAGGGCGTCGGCCGCGTGTACCCGACCGTCATCGCGCTCGTCGCGAGCGTCAGGGGCGCGATCGCCTCGGTCAGCACCGGGCCGGTGACCTCGCGGGCGCTGCCCGGCAGCGCCGGGCTCGCAGACAGCGCGTAGACCGTGAAGGTGTAGCGCTTCTCACCCGGGCCCTGCGAGCAGGGGGGCGCATAGGCCAGATTCGGACCGTCGCTCGTCAGCCCCGCCACACCCACCGAGGCGTCGCCCTCCGGGACCGCGGAGGTCTCTGCCGGGATCGAGAACAGCACCCAGTTCCATTTCTGCCCGTCGCGAGCCATGGTCGTCATCAGCACGGCGAATTCTGCGGTGCCGGCCGGCGCGTCGGCCCACGCGAGCGGCGGCAACGTACCGGCACCGTCACAGGTGTAGACAGCCGGGAGCGTGCCGCCGTCGACG
>JBILLP010000520.1:0-2933 GCA_044376025.1 Bradymonadia bacterium | reverse complement strand
TGGCGGCCGTGCTCGCGCCGACGCTGCCCGGGCGGGCGTCGGCGGCGTCGGCATCGGCCCAGCCACCGACGGCACCCTCCGCGACCGGCGCCGACCCCTGGGCGCGCCTCGCCACCGACCGCCATGTCGAGCTCGGCGACCGGCTCGTCGAGGTCCCGGCCGAAGGACTCGACGCCTGGCGGCGCGCGCGCCGGTCGAGCGCGCTCGGCGAGCTCGGGCTCGGCGCGAGCGACCGCCCGCTCGACGAGGTGCTCGCCGCCGCCGTCGCCGCCGCCCGCGACGGCGAGCTCGCCTGGGAGCGCGCGCTCAACGCCGCAGAGGCCGGGGCCGGCCGGCTGTCGACGCGCGACGCGGTGCGGGTCGATGCGGCGCTGAGGGCGCTGGCCGAGGCGCGGGGCGCCGCCGCGGAGCTGCAGGCCCGGCGGGAGCTGGTGCGGGCCCTCGTCGTGGGGCGCGGCGTGCTGGCGGCGGTGCTCGATGCGGGCTGCATGCCGACCTCGGGGCCGGCGCTGCAGGTCTTCGCGCGGCTGGTGGCGCTCGAGTCGGCGACGCCGGCCTACCGGCTGGCGGCGCTGTCGGAGCAGCCCGAGGTGGGCGGACAGGGGCTGCCGGCAGCGGGCGAGCTGGCCCCGGTCGCCGCGGAGCCGGCGGTGCGGGCGACGCTGGTCGCACTCGATGCGCTGCACCCGCGGCTCCGGCTCGCGCCGACGGGCGACGGGGGTGTCACACAGGGGTGCGACGTGCGGCGCGCGGCGCTGGTCGCCTCGCTGCCCGTCGCCGACGACGACGCCTGGAGCCGGCGCGCGGACATGGTGACCGCGGTCGCGCAGACGTGGGGCATCCCGTGGAGGTGGCGCGAGCGGGCGGCCGTCGCGGCCTACGCGCGAGGCGACGGCGCTGCGGCGGCGCTGCTGGCGCAGCCGGCGCCCGATGCGGTCGAGGGCGGCCCTGCGTGGGAGCCCCGGGTCGGGGCCCTCGCGGCCGGCGCCGCCAAGGACCGCGGCGCGATGGCGGAGCGGGCCGAGGCGCTCGTCCCGGACCCGGGCGCCGCAGGCTGGTGGATCCGGGCAGAGGCCGCCCGGCAGCGCGGGCAGCTCGATGCCGCGGAGCGCGCGGCGGGCGAGGCGATCCGGCTCGATCCCTGGTTCGCCTATGCGCTGATCACCCGCGCCATGGCCCGGGTCGCCGCGGGACGCTCCGACGAGGCGCTCCCCGACCTCTCGCACCTGCGGCTGCTCCATGCCCGGCACCCGGTGTACGGGCCCTGGGTCGAGCGCCTCGACGCGCGCCTGCGCGTCGCCGACTCCGAATTCACCGAACCCGACGAAGACAGCCCCTGACCCTGAGCCACGACCATGCCGCAAACCCCTGGGCTGCCACTCGACGATCCCGGCCGTTCGCTCGACGACCCCGGGCGCATCAGCGCCTTCATCGCCGACCTGATCGCGTCGTGCCCCGAGCGCGCACCGACCAGCGACGATGAGGCGCGCGCCCAGCGTCACGTCGCAGAGCACCTCCGCGCGCGCGGCCTCGACGTGACCGAGCAGGAGTTCAGGTTCAACCGCAGCCTCTACCAGAACCTGCTGCTGCACTTCGGGCTGGCGACGGCGGCCACCGCGCTCGCCGGCAGGCGCCCCCGGCTCGCTGCGGCGCTGCACGGCACGATCGCGGCGTCGTACCTGCTCGACTCGCTGCACCGGGCCTTTGTGCTGCGGCGGCTGCTGCCATGGGGTACCTCGCGCAACGTCGTCGGGGTGCTGCCCTCGAAGGGCGAGCCGGCGCTTCGGATCGTGATCGTGACGCACACCGACGCCGCCTTCACCGGGTTCATCTTCGAGCCCCGGATGGCGTCACAGGCGGCGCGCGGCCCGATCAAGAAGCCGATGGCCGTGGCGACCGCGTCGGTCGCGGCCCAGGCCGTGCTCGCGGGGTGGCGCGCCGCCCACCCGCCGCACGCCCGGGCGGCCCGCGCCGCGGAGCTCCTGCTGGCGGTGCCGCCGCTGCTGACCGCGCTCGCCAACCTCGACGTGGTGCTGCGCGACCGCATCGTGCCAGGTGCCAACGACAACCTGTCGGGCGTCGCCGGCATGCTCGTGCTCGCGGAGCGGCTGCGCGGCCGGCTGCGCGACGACGTCGAGGTCGTCTTCGTGGCCACCGGTGCCGAGGAGGCGAGCCTGGGCGGCGCGACCGCGCTCGCCGAGGCGATGCACCCGCGCTGGAGCACCCGCAACACGGTCGTGCTCGCGCTCGACGGGCTGTCGAACGGCGAGCTGAGGTACTTCGTCGAGGGCGAGGTCGTACCGCTGCCGCTGGCGGGCTGGCTGCGCGAGCTGCTGCACGAGGTGGCCGCGACCGACCCGCGGTTTGCGACCGTGGCACCCTTCGTGGTGCCGGTCGGCGGCTCCGACGTGTGCGCCTTTGTCGCGCGCGGCTACGACGGCGTCTGCATCGGCCGCATCGACCCGCGGCTCGGTGCCCCGCGCGAGTACCACCTGCCGACCGACACCGCTGACCGGCTCGATCCCGGGCAGGTTCTCGAAAGTATCGATTTTGTCGAGGCCTTGGTACACTCCCTCATTGCGCGCAGGCTCGGCCGGCCGTGACCATGCCGGTCCGCCCGCCCGCCCGCGTGCTCCCCTCGACCGCCCCCCCTCGAGCCGACGTGAGCGCAGCGCCAACCCACGATCCGATTGCGCTGAGCGGGTTCTTCGACGCCCTCTGGGCCGACTACGTCGCGATGGCGCCGCGGGCCGCCCGCACCAGGGCGCTGTTCGAGGCGCGCGGTGAGGTGGTCGAGAACGACCACGTCGCCTTCAGGACCCTCGACTCCGGCCCGATCTCGCTCGACCGGCTCGACGTGATCCTCACCTCGCTCGGCTACCGGCGGTTCGCCCCGTACACGTTCGACGACAAGCACCTGCGGGCCTGGTCCT
>JBILLP010000519.1:0-2945 GCA_044376025.1 Bradymonadia bacterium | reverse complement strand
CACTGTCGGCGTCTGTCACAGTGAGGTGGATGCAGGTGTGTTGCGTGGACGCCGGGTTTCAGCCGGCCTTCTCGAGCTCGGTCTTGCGAGCGTTGAGGACGTTGAGGAAGGAGGTCGGCGCCGCGGCGAGGGTCCGCACGAACTTGGTGGGGACGGCGTTGAGGAGCGACAGGAACTGGGCGCGGAGCTCGTCCTTGCCGGGCATCTTCGCCAGGGCGTCGACGCCGGCGGCGTCGAGGATCTGCCCGCCGAAGTAGCCGCCCTTGATCTGGAACTTGTCCTTCTCCTTCTTGAAGGCGACGACGATCTTGGCGGCAGCGGTTGGGTCGGTCGGGTGGAAGGCGAGCGCGATCGGCCCCTTGAGGGACTCACCGAAGCCCTTGGCCTCGGACTCGGAGAGCGCGATGCGGGCGAGGGTGTTCTTGACGACCTCGAAGCCTGCGCCCGCGGCGCGGAGCCGGCGCCTCAGTTCATTGATGTCATTGACGCCGATCCCGGTCACTGCGGTGGCGACGAGCGACGGCGCGTCGGCGAGCTGCTCGCGAAGGGAGTCGATCGCTTCGGCCTTTTCGGTGCGGTTCATGTTCAGGCTCCGTGGACGGGCTTGGAAGGTGATGAGTCAGGGCAAAAAAAATCCGTCGAGTCCTTGTGAGACAAGACGGGCACTGTGGTGGCCTGCCCGCGGTGCGGGCCGAGCCAGTGCATACCGTTTGTCTCCGCCGGCAGGATTAAGCTCCGAGGAGCGCCGACTTCTTCGACATCGCGGTCGCGAAGAGAGGCGGGCTCTTAGCGAGCCTCGCCTGAAGGATCAAGGCATCAGACCTGCCCTGGCGAGATTTCGACGCGGATGCCGGGGCCCATGGTGCTCGAGACGGTGACGCGGCGCATGTAGACGCCCTTGGCGGTCGCCGGCTTGAGCCGGTTGAGGGTCTCGAGGAGCGCAGAGAAGTTCTCTGCCAGCTGCTGGACCGAGAAGGAGGCCTTGCCCACGGGGGCGTGGATGATGCCCGACTTCTCGACGCGGAACTCGACGCGGCCGGCCTTCATGTCGCGGACCGCGGAGGCCACGTCGAAGGTCACGGTGCCGACCTTGGGGTTCGGCATGAGTCCGCGGGGACCGAGGACGCGACCGAGGCGACCGACGACACCCATCATGTCGGGGGTGGCGATGGTGGCGTCGAAGTCCATGAAGCCTTCCTGGATGCGGGCGGCGAGATCCTCGGCGCCGACGATGTCGGCGCCGGCATCGCGGGCCTCGCGCTCCTTTTCGCCCTTGGCGAAGACAGCGACGCGGATGGTCTTGCCGGTACCGTGGGGGAGCACGACCGCGCCGCGGACCATCTGGTCGGCGTGGCGGGGATCGACTCCGAGATTGACGGCGACGTCCACGGTCTCGTTGAACTTGGCGCTGGCGTTCTTCTTGACGAGTTCGAACGCCTCGGCGGCGGAGTAGGAACGGAGACGGTCGACGGCAGCGCGTGCGGCCATGTAACGCTTGCTTTCAGTACGCATAGGTTGGTGCCTCCCGGGTCAGCGGATGATGTCGACGCCCATGCTCCGGGCGGTACCCTCGATGGTCCGCATGGCGGACTCGAGGGAGTCGGTGTTGAGGTCGGGGAGCTTGAGCTTGGCGATCTCCTCGACCTGCTTGAGGGTCATCTTGCCGACCTTGTCACGGTTGGGGACGGAGGAGCCCTTGTCGAGCCCGAGCGACTTGCGGATGAGCACCGAGGCCGGAGGGGTCTTGAGGATGAAGGTGAAGGAGCGATCACTGTAGACGGTGATCAGCACCGGGATGATCAGGTCACCCTTGTCGGCGGTCTGCGCATTGAACTGCTTGCAGAACTCCATGAGGTTGAGGCCGTGCTGGCCGAGTGCGGGCCCAACCGGGGGTGCCGGGGTGGCCTTTCCGGCCTTGAGCTGGAGTTTGACGACTGCGTTGATCTTCTTTGCCATGATTCATCTCCCATGTCGGCGCACGCCGTGCGGGGAAGGTCCCCGGCATGGTACGAGCGATGATGGATCCCGTCTCAGGCGGTGGCGGGTTCCACTTGAGTAAAGTCGAGTTCTACAGGGGTTGCGCGTCCGAAGATGGACACGAGCACCCGGATCTTTGCCTTGTCCTGGTTGACCTCCTCGACGGACCCGGTGAAGTTCTTGAAGGGTCCATCGATGACGCGGACGCTGTCGCCGACGTGGAACGTGGCGGCTGCCTTGGGGGCCTTGAGGCCCTCGACCATCTGGCCGCGGATGCGTGCGACCTCATGCTCGGGGATCGGGGGCGGGTTGGTGGCGTTGCCGACGAAGCCGATGACGCGCGGGGTGTTCTTGACGACGTGCCACATCTCCTTGGTGAGCTTGAGCTGCACGAGGATGTAGCCGGGGAAGAACTTGCGGGCGCGCTGGGCCTTCTCGCCCTTCTTGGTCTCGACGACGTTCTCGGTCGGGATGATGATCTCACCGAGGCAGTCGCCCATGTTGTGGTTGCGCGCGCCATCCTCGAGGCCTGTCTTGGCCTTGGCCTCGAAGCCGGAGTGGGTGTGCAGGACATACCACTTCAGGTCTGATGGATTGACTTCGGACATGGGAGCGCGCTTGGGGGATCAGGAGTGGAAGATGGCGCTCGTGAACAGCTGCCAGACCATGTCGACCAGGAAGATGCAGATCGCGGTGAAGATGGCGACGCTGATCACGGTCCCGACGGAGGACTTGGTCTCGTCTCCGGTCGGCCAGGTGACCTTGGTCATCTCGTAGGCGACCTCGGTCGAGTAGGCGTAGATCTTCTCGCTCTTGAAGCAGGCCGTGACGATCCCGATGGTCGAGGCGACCCCAAGGACCGCAGACAGCTGGATGTCCGCGAAGAGGATGGGATCGAGGCTCGGGCCGATGGCACCGAGCACGAGTGCGAAGGTGCGGGACAGCACCCAGGCCACCACGAGTCCGAG
>JBILLP010000084.1:0-9397 GCA_044376025.1 Bradymonadia bacterium | reverse complement strand
GCCCAGGTGGTACAGGCTCGCGAAGTGGAAGATGTCGGTCACCGAGTCCGAGGCGGCGCTCCACTCGTCGCCCGACAGGCCGAGGTCGAGCGCTGCGACATCGCCGACTACGATGGTACAGCGCTCGCGGTTGCTGCCGAGTGACGCAAGGAAGGCATCAACGGCGTCGAGGGCGTCTGCCCGAACGAGGAGCGTCGCGGTGGTGCCCGGTTCTCGCCGCAGCAGTTCTGCGAGGGTGAGCTGGGCGACGAAGTGCGGTAGCCCGGTCACGAGCAGGTGGCGCTGGTTCGGCATGGTTCTCAGGGGGTCGAGGTGATCGCTTCGAAGAGCCGGGCGGTCTGCTGGCGGAGCGAGTCAACGGAGTCGTCGTTGTGCAGCACCCAGGTCGCGACGGCCTCCTTGTCGGCGAGCGGGAGCTGCGCCCGGATTCGCTCGAGGGCGAGGTCGGCCGTCAGGCCGTCGCGCTGCATGAGGCGCCGGAGCTGCGTCTGCGGGGAGCAGGTGACCACGAGCAGCGCCGGGAACTGCGCGTGCGTCGAGCTCTCGACCAGCAGCGCGGCCGAGTAGACGACGAGCGGGACCGAGGTCGACATGGCCTCCGCGATCCGGGTTGCCGAGGCGACGGCGATGCGCGGATGCACGATCCGGTTCAGTCGCCGCCGTGCCTCGTCGTCGCCGAATACCCGCCGGCCGAGTGACTCGCGATCGAGCGTGCCGTCGGGCTGCAGGCACTCGGCGCCAAACTCGCGGACAATCTCAGCAAGGCCGTCGGTGCCGGGCGCGGTGACCTCGCGTGCGAGCTTGTCGGCGTCGATGACGACGGCACCGAGCTCCTCGAGCAGGTGCTCCACCGTGGACTTGCCGCAGGCGATGCCTCCGGTCAGGGCGATGAGTCGAGGCATGAACCCCCCGTGGCGTCGCGTTGACACGCAATTGACGCACATGATACCGCCGCGCGCCCTACCATGGGCGGGGGCTTGCGACAAAACGAGTCCGTACCGAGCGACGCGTCGAGCGAAGGTTCAGGATGAGCGCGGTACGGCAAGCCACAGCATCGATGACACGGGAGTGGGCAGTGCCGTTTGCGGCGACGCTCGCGGTGGCGCTCGCAGCAACGCTGGCGCAGATCGGCGGGAGGACCGCGGCACCGGTTTCGCGGGTGATCGGTATCATGGCGCTTGCCGTGGTGCTGTTGTGGGCGGTGTCGAAGGCGCGGTCGAGCGCGCGGGAGTGGTGGAGGCTGTGGCGAGGACTCGGGTGCGTCTCGACGCTTGACCTGCCCGTGCGTTCGGCCGAGCTGACAGATGCTGGTCGGGTGGCGCTGGAGCGGGCGGCGCGCCCGTGGCGGCGCATGTCGCTGCTCGCCGGCACCGCGCTGACGCTGTTGGCGCCGGTGGCCGCGGTCGTCGTCGCGAGCTGGCCGGCCGCGGAGCCGTTCGAGCTGGTGCTTTCGCAGGGAGACCCGACCGACGCCGGGCTGACGCGCGACGGTGAGCAAGCGACGCTGATGCAGGTTCCTTTCTCGGTGAAGACTACCGCGCTGCCGGTGCCCGGGGAGCCCCTACGCGTCGAGGTGAAGGACCCGCGAGCCGGCACGAGCGCGCGGGTCGAGCTCCGCGAGGGCGCAACCGTCAGGGTTCGCGGGGGAGACCTGAGGCTGGCAGGCTATATCCCGACCCTCGATGTCGGCGGGGCGACCCTGCAGGTCCGCTTCGCCGACGGTCGTAGCGAACGCGTCGCGACCGATGCGACCGAGGTCGCCCGTGCCGGTGACTACTCCTGGCGACTGCTCGAGGCCCGGGGCGGCTACTTCGGGGTCCCAGGGCCTGCGGTCGAACTCCAGGAGTTCCGTGAGGGCAGGGAGACGCGACGATTCTGGGCCTTCTCGGGCGATGCCGGACTCGCCGTCGCGAGCCGGCATGCGGCGGAGGGCCCAGTCGTCACGCTCGATTCGGTGTCGCCGGGCCACCGCGCACGGCTGACATGGAGCCCCGACGCGATCGGGGCGCCGCTGCTCTGGTACGTCGGGATCGCGGTGCTGGCGCTGCTCGGCCTCGTCATCGTACGCATCGCAGGCATTGCGGTCGTCGGACGCGACGGGGACTTCATGCTCGTAACGATGGCAGGAGGCTCGTCGGTGCGGAGGCTCGCGGCCTGGGAGTCGTCGGCGCTTCCCGGTGAACTGCAGGCGTCGCTGTCGGCGCTCCGCTCGCGGTCCTCGCCATGAGCCTGACGATTCCCCTGATGCCGGGAGCGGCGCTTCTGGCCGTGTCGATGGTCGGCTTCGCACTCGGCGGCGGCCTGCGCTCGCGCGAATCCCTTGTCGGGCTGGCCGTCGCCGTGGCGGTGGTGGTTGCGGGAGTTGCCTCGGGCGGGAGCTCGACCGTGCCCGCCGGATGGCCTGTCCTGACGCTTCAGTTGGTGACGGTCTCGCTCCTGGGTGTCGCAGCTCGGCTCTGCTGGGACTCCTGCACCCATGACGTGAGGGTGCGTGCGTCGCGGCTCGCCTTTGGCGTTGTCGGCGTGGCAGCATTGGCTGGCTCAGCGCTCACCGTCTCGGTGCCGTTGGGAGTGGGCGGTGAAGCGGCTCGCGTTGTCGGTGTTGTCGGCAGCGATGGGATCTCGCGCATCGCGGCGGTGACCGTCACGGAGCCGGTCCCGGCGTGGCTGCTCGCCGTGGTCGGTGCCTTGTGCCTCACGGGGGCCGTGCCCGGTGCCATCGGCGGCGTCGCGAGGTGGGTCGTCGTCGGGGCGTCGGCAGCGGCGGGCGCCGTCATCGCCCAGACGTCGGTGACGATCGATGCCGACACGGCGGCCGATGTCCTGCGCACGGTGCTCAGGCCGGGCGAGCGGGTGCTCGATGTGCTGACGATGCCATCGGCGTCGCTGACTGTGGCAGGAGAAGGTGTTGCGGCGCTGGTCGCGGCGGTCGTGTCGGTTGTGCTCGCTGCGACCGCCGCGACGGGTGGAGCGAAGCAGCCGGAGCCGTGGAGGCTGCAGCGCGCAGCGTTGGTGCTGCTCGTGGCGTGTGTGGGCTTCGGGATGGTTCGTGCGCTGTTGGGTCTCGGAGCTGTCAGGCTCGGTGACGCAGAGGCTTGGACGCTGGTGGCTGCGGGCTGGTGCGCGGCGAGCGCGGCGTTCTCGGGTCGCCTTGGCAGCGCGGCGCTGGTCGTCGTCGTCGGGGCCTCTGTCGCCGCTCCGGCGTTGTGGGCGCTGTCGTCGGGGGTGCCCTGATGCGGGTCCCTCGGTGCGTCTTCGTCAAGAGTGGCACGCGGCCGGAGCACTTTCCGCCGGCCGACCGGCCCGAGGTCGCCTTCGCTGGGCGGTCGAATGTCGGCAAGTCGAGCCTGCTGAACAGCCTGATGTACCGAAAGGACCTGGTGCGGGTGAGCTCAACGCCCGGCCACACGAGGCTGCTGAGCTGGTTTGATGTCGATGACCGGATACGGTTCTGCGACCTTCCGGGCTACGGGTACGCGCGCCGAAGCGGCTCGGAGCAGGCCGCGTGGCAGAAGATGGTCGAGAGCTACCTGCAGCGACGAGAGTCGCTGCGGGCGGTCGCCATCCTTGTCGACGTCAGGCGTGGCTTCGAGGACGAGGAGAAGCTGCTCATCGAGACCTGCCACCGCTGGCAGCTTCAGCCACTGCTCGTTGTCACCAAGTGCGACCAGCTGAAGGGGAACGCCCTGTTCAACCGAAAGCAGGCCATTGCGAAGCAGATGGGGGGCGCCATCGAGCGGGATTTCAGCTGGTACTCCGCGAAGTCCCACGCCGGGCGCGATGAGCTGTGGGCGCGGATCCGGGCCATCACCGGGACGCAGGACGTTGACCGTGCCTGAGCTTCGGCCGGCGACCGTTGCCGACATCGAGTCGG
The DNA here is from genome assembly GCA_044376025.1 of Bradymonadia bacterium. Lineage (GTDB taxonomy): Bacteria > Myxococcota_A > Bradymonadia > REDH01 > REDH01 > JBILLP01. Next base: position 5,523 of record JBILLP010000084.1, on the reverse strand, counting down.
CGCTCGTGCCGATCGAGGTGGCGTCGCAGCCGCATCCTTGGAGCGCTGCGACCTTTGCGCAGGAGCTCAGCAACGAATTCTCTGCGGTCGAGGTCGCGGAGGAGCATGGCCGGGTGGTCGGATTCGTCGTTTACTGGCTCGTGGCTGACGAGGTGCACCTGCTGAACGTGTGTGTGGCACCCGCGAGCCGGGGCCGAGGCGTCGGCCGCCGGCTCGTCGAGCGGGTGCTCGAGGTCGCGGCGGAGCATCACGCCGACCAGGTCTGCCTTGAGGTCCGGGCGAGCAACAACGCGGCGCTGGCACTGTATGGCGCGCTCGGCTTTCGCCGCATGGGTGTCCGCCGCAGGTACTACGCCGACAACGGTGAGGACGCCGTGCTCATGGCCTGGGTCCCGAATGCCGGATGAGTCCGGCCGATGTCCCGAAATTGTCTTGGCGGCGCTTGAGGCGCTGCGACTGTGGGTGGTATGACCCGCGCCCTCCCCGAGAGCAGGATCCCGCATGCGCCTCTACAGCGGACAGTTCAACCTGATCGCCACTGATATCCTCCGCGTCTTGACCGAGGCCGAGCTGCTCGAGATCGACGCGGCCAACCACCGCGAGGCCGAGCTCGACATCGTCGGCGTGCTCAAGGAGTACGTCAGGATGGATCGTGAGCTCTCGCAGCGCGCCAAGGACATGAACCAGGGCGAGGGCAAGGCCGCTGAGCTCCAGACCAAGCGGCGTCTCGCGAAGGAGAAGAACTTCAAGTTCGGTGACGAGGCGATCGACTACCTGGTCACGCAGATCATCGAGACCTTCATGCAGTCCTCGCACGTCGAGGAGATCTTCGGGACAGACCGAGACCTCCGCTCGAAGATCAACCCGGTGATCAAGCGCTACACCGCGGCGCGTGACGAGGAGCTCGATCGCGAGGTCCGCTCCAAGATCCGCAACCTCGAGGAGGGGTCCGCGGCCTGGGAGATCGAGTACGAGCGGGTGATGGACCGGGTCCAGCGGACCAAAGGTCTCAAGTAGAGGTTCCCGGGGCGCTCACGAGCGTCCCCGCCTCGCGGGTCGAGCCGCCCTTGTGGGGGCATGTCGCGTGGCTCGCGTCCAGTGCTCGAAGCGCTGCTGAGGCGTCGCGTCGATGGAGGGGCCCGGCTTGCCCGTCCGGCGCGCGAGCTGCAGGCTCGCGTTGAACGAGACGCCCTCGATGCCACTTTGCGTCGCGCGCACCAGGGCGGCCGTCTCGACCCTGCCCGAACGGTCGCGGCGGGCTCGCGGGAAGGCCGCGTCGAAGCCTGCTGTGACCCACTTCTCGCGCCCCTCGCCGCCGTGCTGGGCCCACCAGGCGTTCCAGTGGTCGGCGAGCCGCCGCCGCTGCTCTGCGGTCAGGGGCCTCGCGGGATCGACCGGGTGCGAGAGGCCAGTGAGGTGCGACAGCCGGCGTCCCGCTGCGCGCCTCACTGTCGGGTTGTCGTCGGACAGGGCCGCGATCCAGCCCGGGGCGAGGCGCTCGTCGAGGTTCCCGGCAAGGCCATCGAGCACGAACAGCCGCACGGGCGCACCGTCTCGCAGGCTGGTGCGGTCGTCGCGCAGGAGCCGGAGCAGCGTGGCCACGCCCGCGGTGCTCGATGTGCGCAGCGCGAGCCGGAGCGCGACGAGGCGAACCTCGGGGTCGGCAGAGGACTCCGCGAGCGGGAGGACAGCGTCGAACCCGCGCCGCGTGTCGGTGTCGAGGAGCGCCCGGAGCATGGCGACCTGAGCCGCAGGGTTCGCCAGCATCACGGCATCCGCGAGCAGGTCGAGGTGGGCAGCCGGCTTCATCCTCAGCAGGCGCGCTGCAGCCGCAGATGCGAGCTGCGACTCGTCGCTGGCCGTCCCCCGCAGGAGTGTCCTGACACGGGCGTCGAACTCGCGGTCGTGGAGATCGACCCATGGCCGGGCCGGCCCCGTGTTCTGGCAGCCCTCGAGCCGGTCCTCGAGCGGGCAGTAGATGCGGATGTGGAAGTGGTCGTCGTGGGGCGCCGAATCGGATGGCTGGTGCAGGATCGCCGCCGCCCGCTCGAGAAGCTCAGCAGGCTCGTTCTTGGCCTGTGCGTGCGCCAGCAGCTGGCGCCGCAGCGGAGCGTAGATGAAGATCCACTGCACCGACGCGGCCTTGGACTCGAGCAGCGCCCTGACGAAGGCCCAGTTCCGCTCGACGTCGAAGGCGACGTCCCGCGCACCCGGGATATCGCGCGCGCGCCCGTCGTACCGGGCTCTGACGAGCGTGGTCATCGGGTAGGGCTTGCCGTCCTTCTGCTTGAAGTAGAAGGCGACATCAGCATCGCGGCCCGCGTTGTGGGAACGGCTCCAGGGGATCCTTCCGCCGTCGACGACGCTCAGGTTGCCGACCGCGAGCCGCGTGTCGGGGAACTGCCGGTTCACCTGCTGGGCGGCGTCGAGCAGCAGTGCGACCATCTCATCGGTGCCGTAGTGGGTCGGCCTGCCGCGATGCTCCGGCAGGATGAAGTGCGACTCACCCTCGACCGGGACCAGCGCTGGGGAGTGAAGACCGCCGTTGGATGTCGTGCCAAGCGACAGGGAGCCGATCATGGCTCGGTTCGGATCGAGGATCTCGCGCAGTGTCAGCGAGTCGGGTGCCACCGGGCTGTCGACGCGGCGAAGCGGCTCAACGGTGGCCTCTGGCTCGTCCTCCGGGTCGCCCGCCGCCTGGGCGAGCGCTGGCGCCGGGGCTCCCGCGACCCGAAGCGCAAGGAGTAGCAGCGAGAGGTGGTACGGCGTCGGTCGCATGCGACCGCGATGTAGGGAAGCCACGGTGTCGAGGCGAGTTTTTTGGACGGTTCGGGCGGGGTGGCTCTTCCCTTGGCGCGCCAAACGGACCACGCTGCGGCGCCCGATGAACGGTCAGCGACACGATCCCACCATCAAGCTCGAGCACGCGGCGCTGCTCGGGCTCTTTGCCTGCGTCCTCGCGGTCATGATCGCCTGGTTCGGGCGCCCCGTGGCCCTGCTCGGCGTCACGCTCGACGACCGGCTGGCCGTGGTGGATCGAACCGGGCTCGCACCGGAGGTCCCGCTCGAGGCCGGCGACCTGGTCGAGGCAGTTGACGGCAACGAGGTCTCAACCCTCGCCGAGCTTGATGCGCTGCTTGGGGTCACGCTGCGAAAGAGCGGCGTGCGGGTCCGGGTACTGCAGGCGCCGCGCCAGAAGACGTGGACCGTCCGCGCCGGCGGTGTCGTTGATCTGGTTCCTGAGCTGTTCGCCCCGAACGTCTCGGTGGTGCGGGTCGGTGACGCTCCGGCGCCGCCAAACCTGACCGCGGAGCTGCTCGAGACGCTCGTGGCGGAGGGCAGTGGAGAGGTCGCGGTGGTTGCGCGGCGCGAGGGGCATCGCGTCGAAGGGACTCTCCCGCTGACGCGGGGGCGCCCGTCGCTGCTCTCGGTGCTGTGGGCGGCGCTCATTGCCATCGTCGGGGCGGCCTTCGTCGCGACGCTACCCGGCAGCGCGGTGCGCGGTGCGAGGCGGCTGCTGGCGGCACCCTGGCTGATGGGCGTCGCAGGTGCCGGCGCCGGGGCGCTGGCGGTCATGCATGCCTCAGGCCCGGCGAGCCGGTTGATCCTGTGGGCCCTTGCGCTGGGCCTCGTTCACCGGACGGCCGGGTTGGCGCTCGCGCGCACGGCCGGGGACACGCGCTTCTCGGGGGCTTTCCCGTGGGTGGCGTTCGCGGTGGCGACCTCATCGGTCGTGCTCGCGTCGTTCACGACGGCGGCCTCGCTGTCCGCAACCGGTGGGCTCGGCTGGATCGAGTCGGCCCGTCACGCCGCCCTTGCGCTGCTGCTGTGCCTCGCGGCGATCCGGGGCGCCGACGCCATCGAGCGGTGGTCGCGTGTCGGGACTCCGCCTGGAGCGAGGCTCTGGGCGGTGGTCGCGGCCGGGCTCGATGCCGCCGCGGTGCTCGTGATGCTGTTCTCACCGTCGCGCCCCGACCTGTTCGGCGCCTCGCTGTTCTGCGCCACGGCGGCCGGCGCGGTGGCCGATGCCTGGGCCTTCAGGGCGCGAAGTGGCAAGGTGGGGACCGAGCTGCTCCTGCCCTGGCTGTCGAAGCTCACCACGGAGCTCTCGCCCGCGGCATCACCGGCCGTCGTGCTCTGTCCGGCGAGGCTGGTCGTCTCGGTGACCGCGGTCGATGCGATGGGTGACGGCAACTGGTCGCTTCGCGCGGAGGTCATCCAGGGTCCGCTGGCAGACGCAGTCAGCATCCTGAGGGGGGAGGGCCGCGCGTGGGACCTCACGACCGCCGGTGCGGAGACGCCCGCGGTGCTCGACGCCCTTCGGGAGGCGGGCCTCGTCGCCGCGTTGCCCTTCGAGACGGAGGGAACGCTCTCGGTGCAGGCCTTCGTGATCGCCGTGTCGCGGCAGCCAGAACTCGCAGAGGGTGTGACGGTTGCGTCGCTGCGGTCAAGCCTCGAGGACCTCTCGCGGGAGCTCGCCTACGCGGAGCTGCTCGCGGCCACCACAGCCGCGGTGGCCGGGAGCAGCCGGAGTCGTCGCGACGCAGAGGCCGCGGCCGAAGAGACCACGACCACGTCGCGGACGGTGCGCCTGCAGCAGGCGGTCAAGCCGGGCCGTGACCCGCGCGCGACGGCGCTGCGACGCTACCTCGATGCGCGCGAGGGGCTGCGGCATCCGGTAGAGGAGCCCTGGCTCTGGTCGGAGCGCGAGGAGAGGCTCATCAAGACGCTCGCCGGTGATGACCGGCCCTGGCTGGTCTGTGGGGAGCCCGGCACCGGCAAGGAGCTCCTGGCGCGGTGCGTCCACGCCCGCTCGCGCCGCGCTGCCGAGCTGTTCGCCGTGGTCGACGCCGCGACGCTGCCCGACGGGGTGCTCGCGCTGACGCTGTTCGGTGAGGATGGGCAGTCGGGCGTGGCGAGCCTGGTCGGAGAGGGGACGCTGCTTCTCAAGGGGTTGTCGCGCCTGAACCCAACGCTGCAGGAGGCCGTGCTCCGGCGCCTCGACCGGCTCGCCGCTCGCGTCGTGCTGGCGGAGCGGTTCGACGGAGACCGCGACGAGGCGCTCGCGGCCATTGCGCCGATGGCGAGGGCGTTCGTCCAGGAGCGGTGCGGATACCTGCCGCCGCTTCGGGACCGGGGCGAAGACGTTGAGCGGCTCGCAACCGGGTTCATGCTCCGCCACGCGATGCTTTGCGGAAGGCCGGCCAAGGCGTGCTCCGTGGAGGCACGGCACGCGCTGCGCCACCGGTACTGGACGGGGAACGTTCCCGAGCTCGAGCAGGTGGTTCGCGTGGCGGTCCTGCGGGCCGGCGCGCGCGTCGAGGCGGGAGACCTGCCTGCGTCCGGATGAGCGGAGAATGCCGTCTTCGCTCCGTTGACGCCGGTTGGCCCGCGCGTACGATGGCGCGACCATGATGTATCGATCCGCCTTTGCCTTCGCGTCCCTCGCGCTCCTGCTGGCCTGTCGTCCGAGCCCCTACTCGCTCCCCGACCCGCCACCGCGCGAGACGTGGAAGCGGGTCA
>JBILLP010000518.1:0-2953 GCA_044376025.1 Bradymonadia bacterium | reverse complement strand
GAGCGCGGCGTCGACGCGATGGAGCACTCTGCGGGGACGCCGGTCGACCTGACCCCGACCGGCCTGGTCGAGGCACCCGACCTGAGCCGCTGGGTGGCGACGGGCGCCTCGGGCATCTGGCGTGTGGAGCCTGCCGCCGACGGCGCCCTCAGCGTCGAGAAGCGGTCGAGCCGGGACGCGGGGTTGCTGGCGAGTCGCGGCGATGTGCTGGCGAGCCTCTCGGCCGACGGCACCCTCGACGTGCGGCGTTTCGAAGGTGGAGCGGCCGGCGCGTTGCCGCTCACGCTCGATTCGGCGCCGGTGGACCTCGCCGTCGGGCCCTCGCAGGTTGCGGTCCTCACGGGGACGCGCATCACGCTGGCGCCCTACGCGCTGGCCGACGACGGTGCCACGGTCGGGCCGGTCGTCACGACCCTGGCGCCGGTGATCGCTGCCCGGGCGGCGGTGCCCGTGGCGATTGCCTGGAGCGACGGGCTGCTCGTGGTGGCGACCGACCGCGGGGTTGCGGTCTACGATCCGGGTGACCTTGGCGGGGCGCCGCGGCTGCTGCAGGACGGCGGCCAGACGCCGCTGCCGCTGGCGCTTGCGGCCTCTCACCCGGGCACCTTCGTGATGCTCGACCCCGACCGGGGCGCCGCGCTCGTGGCGCTCCCGGCCTCGGGCGACCTCGCGCTGCCAGGCACCGCGCTGCCCTCGGCGGTGACGGGCATCGCCGGCGAGGCCCGCAACCAGCTCGCTGCGTTCGACGGGCTCTTCTCGCGGCTCTCGCCGGAGCGCGGCCTCTCGCTGCTCTGGGCCGACCCTGACGGCGCGATCCGCATCGGCCTGCGCGACGGCCGCGACAACACCGTGCCGGGCTACCTGGCGCCGGCCTGCCCGGCAGTGGCGCACCAGGTGGGCAGCGAGGCACTCGTCGCCGCGACCACCTGCGGGCTGGATTCATGGCGGCACCGCGCTCCCTGATCGGGTGCGCGCTCGCGCTGGCGCTGCTCCCGACGCAGGGGCGTGCCGGGGAGCCTGACGACGCTGCCGCGGAGTCTGCGCCCGCCGAGCTTCGCCCGTCGTTCTGGGAGCGTGTCCTGCCCGGAGACAAGACGGCCGCGGCGGGACGACGGGCGTCGCAGCTGCTCGATCGGCTCCTGGCGGGTGAAGCCCGGGCGTCGCTCGGGCCCGATGTCGCTTCGCTTGTGGCGGCCTGGCCGGCGTCTGTGCAGGCGCGCATCGTGGAGCTCCGCCTGCTGTGGCGGGAGGGCGACTACGCGGCCGTCGAGCAGCAGGCCCGGCAGGCCGCGGCGGTGGTCGGCGCGGCCGGGGGAGACACCTCCGCGCTGGTCTACTTCGAGGCGCTCGGGCGTGCGCGTCGCGGCGACGCGTCGGGCGCCACCGACCTGCTGATGCGGCTCGTGTCAGACCGGCCTGACGCGCCGCACCGGGCGCTGCACCTTGCGGCGCTCGCGGAGTGCGCGGGTGCGGCGGGGCGCTGGTCGCTGATGCGGGAGGCTGCGGTGGCCGCCCGGGTGACCGACCCGCAGTATGCGCCCGGTGTTGCGGTCGCCGCCGTGGCGCTGGCGCTCGGCGGCGACGTGCGCACCGCCGCGGAGTGGGCGCGTATGCTGCCACCCGGGGGCGGCTGGGTGCCCGCTGACGGCTGGACGCCGCTCGAGGGGTTCGAGGCCACGGCCGACCTGCTCCAGGCGGTCGGGACGCTTGACGTCGAGGCGGTCGGCGCGCTGGCGGACGCAGTGCGCGCGACGCCGCTGCGCCCGAGGCTCGGCGCGCTGCTCCGGGCTGCGTCGCGCTTCGAGCAGGCCTCGGTCGAGGGGCCGCTGGAGCCGCCCGCGCTCGACGGCGATGTCGCGCGGCTTGCTGCGACCGCGGAGCAGGTTGCGCTGGTCGATGAGGCCGGCTCGATCTGGCTGGGCGATGGTCGGGACTGGCGGAGCCTGGCGCGGCCGGAGCGCTCGGCCGACCCACCCGGGCCCGGCGACGAGGAGGGCTTCTGCGCCACCGTGGTGGCCCCGGCGCGCGGTGCGGACTGGTGGCTGTCGGTCGAGTGCGCGCTGTACCGGGTCGGAACCTCGCCGGCCGGGTTCAGGGTCGGCGCGGGCGTGCCGCTCGGCGGCGGCTCCTCGACGCTGGTCGACGTGACCGGGGACGGCTACCTCTGGGCGTGGAACGCCCCGCGCATGCGGACCGAGGTCTGGGCACCGGAGCGCATGTCGGGCAGCCCACGTTCGGCCTCTCCGTCGGTAGCCGAGGCGATCGGGGTCGTGGCGACCGCGCGTGATGCGAGGCGCTCGCTGGTGCAGGGGTCTGACGGAAGCATCGTGCTGGTGTCGACCGAGCCTTCGACCAGCCTGGGCCCGGTGCCGCTGCCGCTGGGGTGCGACGCCTGGTCGTTGTCGCCCAACGGGGCGCGGGTCGCGGCGTGGTGCGGGTCGCGGCTCGAGGTCGTCGATGCGCGGTCTGGCCTGTGGCTCGGGGGCTGGACGCCCGAACCCGGGGCCGGGCTGGCCGAGGTCGAGGCGCTGAGGACTCGCATCGCGTGGGGCAGCGGCGACGTGGTCTGGGTCTGGGTCGAAGGGGCGCTGTGGCGCCTCGAACTTGCGCTGCTCACCGAGCCCGGCTGAGCCGATCCACCGACAGCGGTGGGTCAGTCCTCGGTACGTCGGGTGCGGGGAGCGCGCGTTTTGGCGGGAGCGGGCTTGGGGCGCTCAGGATCGGTGGTGTTGGCAGCTTCGCGCAGCTCGCGACCGACCTTGAAGTGGACGGCGCGCTTGGCATCGACCGGCACTTCTTCGCCGGTCCGCGGGTTTCGACCCGTGTAGGCCCGGTGTTCGTTCAGCGAGAAGGAGCCGAAGCCCCGGACCTCGATCCGGTCACCGCGCTCCAGCGACGCCGCGATCGCCTCAAGCACGCAGTTGACCACGTCTTCGGCACGCTTTCGGGGGAG